>CAZJDS010000090.1:0-8805 GCA_964544795.1 uncultured Alkaliflexus sp.
GTTGCCATTCACAGAAGTGACCACACAACATTTTCCCATACCCATAGCCTCCATCACTGCATTGGGCATTCCCTCGTAATAGGAGGGGAGAACAAAGAGGTCGGCCGCTTTTACATATGGCAAAACGTCGTCGATGAATCCTATAAAAAAGATTCTATCTTCGAGTTTTTTAGCTCTTACCATTCGTTTTAACTTCTTCTCTAATTTTCCTTTTCCCGCTATGATGAAATACCAGGATTGATTATTCTTTACAGCTATTTCGGCAGCATTAATTAAAATTTCGAACCCTTTCTGTTTGGCTAATCTTCCTGCACTGAAAAGTGTTATCGCATTTTCTGGTAGACTGAATGTTTTTGTAAGATTATGAGGCTCTACGTTTTTTGGAGAGTTAAACCCATTGTATATTACTTTTACAAAGTCTTTAGAAAACCAGTTGTAAGAGTCATATTCAGTTTTAATGGTGTTTGAATTTGTGATGATACCATCTAAAAGATTACTAAAGATAAATTTATATTTCCACTTTTTTTGAATTAGCTGTAGCCCATGTCGAGCAATTACAGATACCCCTTTTAATTGTAAGGCAGCAATGGAGGCTATTTTTGAGTCTTTGTTTTGTCCACATATAATATGTGAAATCTTATGCTTTTGTATAATATGTTTAAGACGTAAAAATCCAAGCAAGTCGAAATCAGAAGAGAACGAGAGATTTACAGTTTTCAAACCTTGCGAAAGAGCATTTTTTTCAATGATAGAATTGGGGGCACAACCGATGAGTACGGTATGTCCTTTTGCTGCCAATCCGGCAGCTGCCATAAGCATCCACTTTTCGCCGCCACCCCACTTTTTCTTACCAATTGAATTTAAAAATAGAATTTGCATCTTTAAGGTTTGAGTGCATTATTATCGGTGAATAATGGAATCGACCTTGCTCATGACCATTTCTGGCGTAATTCTCTCCATACAAGCAAAATCACCTCTATGGCAGGGCTTATTTCCATATATCGAAGAAGGTCGGCAATCCAGATCTACTTGAACGGCCCATTCCATAGGCATTCCCCATCCATAAAAGCCAGCATACGGATGAGTGGCTCCCCATAAACTGACAACTGGGGTGTTTACCAATCGTGCTAAGTGCATGTTGGCAGAGTCCATCGAAACCATTACATCTAAAAATGACATGGCTTTTAACTCATCGTCCATTGTTAGCTGGCCAGCTAAATTATGAACATTCTCCATTTCGTTGGCCCAACCTTCCAATATTTTCTGCTCTTTGCCTCTTCCACCAAACAGATAGATTTGATGATTTTGCTTATCTAATCTTTCCACTAACTCTTTCATTTTCTCCAAAGGCCAAGTTTTCCAGATATGCCCAGCAAATGGAGCAATACCTATATGATGGCCAGAAATAGAGAAAGATGCGTGTGGTGGCGCCATTTCTTTCGAGAGGTAGAGTTCTTTACCATCAAATCTATCTAAAGAAAAATGAAATCCAGCTTTTTCAAATACTTCATGGTAACGTGTAAATGTGCTTTTGAGCTGAATAAATTGTTTGTTGTTTTTTCGCACCAATGCTTTTTTCTCTTTTCGCCCTTTCTCAATTTGAATTACTTTTGTTCCAACACCTCTAAAAAGGAGTGTTAAAAACTGAGTTCTTAAAACATTGTGCAGATCAGCCACAAAATCAAATGGACCCATTGATCGTAATGTTTTGAATAACAGCCACAATCCTCTAATGCCTTTGTGTTTGCCATTGGGATCAATGGCTACAAAAGTTACACCTTTTATTGGAGTAAATAGTTTGCTCGCGAAAGCCCGTGAAACAACCACAACCTTTTTATCTGGATAGGCTTTTAAAAATGAGGCAACAACAGGAACTGTCATTGCCACATCACCTAACGCACTAAAGCGTAATATCAGTATTTTATCCGATCTGTTCACTTTTCAGTTTTATAAAGAACAGGGTTCAAAGCTGGGTCGTTGTACATTTTCATTTGTTTATACAACTTCATGTATTTTCTACCTGCTTCAATATCTTCCAGAAGTTCATCAATGGCACCGCTCAAATCAACTCTTTGTGTAAGCAAAACATCCAACTTAGGCTGACAGTTGGCTATATGTTCGGGCGAAGCATCTTTTCTTTTGGTTTCTTGCTCCATATGGTAAATTTTGAGAGCCAAAATAGAAAGTCGATCCACTCCCCATGCAGGAGTTTCGGTGTTAAGACCCGCATTGGGTTGTGGTTTTACATCTTTGTATTTATCCATAAAATACCCATCAATAAACTCCACCAAATCAGTTCGATCTTGATTGGATTTGTCAATTCGTCTTTTTATTTTTAATGCCTCTTCAGGCTTAATATCAGGATCACGGATGATATCTTCAAGGTGCCATTGTACGGCATCAATCCAATTTTTTGAAAAGAGCAAAAACTCAATAGTTCCTTCTTTATACGGATTTTTTGGTTTTGCATCTACATCATCAGTCACATGATAGAGAGCAGTTGTCTCTCCAAAAATCTTGTTACACAATTGGCTAAAACTCATATCTGAAAAATTTAAAATTTGCTTCCAAAGGTATTAATTTTATCTCAATGGTTGAGTATGCGCATAAGTTATGGTGATTATACACCCTCATGTTCAACTTTCTAATTCGTTAATATTCATTAATTTAAAAGAGACCCTCTGTGTGTTAGAAAAAGGGTCTCTTAATTATTTTTTATTTTATGTAAAGAAGAGAGCTTAATTACTTTTTTTTTATCTCTTCACCCTCATTCATCAGAACTATAATCCTGTTATTTAAGCACTCCACCGATCCTTTGTCACACGAAAAGAAACGCTCCACACCATCTTCACCAATCACCCTCACCTCACCATCGGTTAAAATAGAAATGATATCTCCATGGTTGCGCAAGATTGTGAAACGGCCATTGACTCCTGGAAGATCTACCAAAACTACATTCCCTTCATAAAGGATAGCTGTTGGAGTAATAATTTCAAGAAATAGATCTTTCATTATCGTGCCTCCTTCAATAGTTTTTCACCTTTTTCTATTGCTTGGTCAATGGTTCCTACCAAGTTAAAGGCAGATTCCGGATATTTGTCCAACTCACCAGAGAGAATTTTGTTAAATCCTTTGATGGTTTCTTCAATTGAGACAAGTTGCCCTTCCAAACCCGTAAATTGCTCCGCCACAAAAAATGGTTGAGACAAGAATCTTTGAATACGTCGTGCTCTATGCACCACCAATTTGTCTTCTTCCGACAATTCTTCCATACCAAGGATGGCGATGATGTCTTGTAGTTCTTTGTATCGTTGTAGAATCTCTTTCACATCTTGCGCACATTTGTAGTGTGCTTCACTCACGATGTCGGGAGATAGAATGCGTGATGTAGAATCCAGGGGATCTACTGCAGGATATATTCCAAGTTCAGCAATTTTACGACTAAGTACCGTGGTTGCATCCAAGTGAGAAAAAGTGGTTGCTGGTGCAGGGTCGGTGAGGTCATCAGCAGGAACATACACCGCTTGCACCGAAGTGATAGAGCCATGTTTGGTAGAAGTGATTCTTTCTTGCAATGCACCCATCTCTGAAGATAAAGTGGGTTGATATCCTACTGCCGAGGGCATGCGACCTAATAAAGCAGAAACTTCGGATCCAGCTTGTGTGAACCTAAATATGTTGTCGATAAACAGAAGTACGTCACGACCAGCTCCAGTTCCATCTCCATCTCGAAAGCCTTCTGCAATAGTGAGTGCCGATAGAGCTACGCGGGCACGAGCCCCTGGTGGTTCATTCATTTGACCAAACACCATACTTACTTGGCTGTTTTTTAAGGCGTCGTGATCTACTTTATCCAGATCCCAGCTGCCATCTTTCATGCTTTCCCGAAACGCTTCGCCATAATCAACAATGCCTGATTCAACCATTTCACGCAACAGGTCGTTTCCTTCACGTGTGCGTTCTCCCACACCTCCAAAAACAGACAAGCCTGAATAACCTCTTGCAATGTTGTTGATGAGTTCCTGAATAAGGACGGTTTTACCTACTCCTGCTCCACCGAATAGCCCCGTTTTACCCCCTTTAGAAAATGGACATATAAGGTCTATCACTTTAATTCCAGTGAATAAAATTTCAGTTTTTGTAGATAGATCCTCAAAATCTGGTGCTGGTCTGTGAATCGGAAGCGTACTTTTTGATTTTACTTCTGGAAGACCGTCAATGCTTCGTCCAATAACGTTTAACAATCGACCTTTTACTGAATCCCCTGTAGGCATAGAGATAGCTGCACCCAATGCGGTTACTTCTAACCCTCGCTGTAATCCGTCGGTTGAATCCATGGAAATGCACCGAATAGCGTTTTCACCAATATGCTGTTGGCACTCAATAATAATTTTATTTTGACCTGAAACAATTTCCAGTGCTTCATTTATTTCTGGTAAATCTTTAATCTCTGTATCAAACTCAACATCGACCACAGGGCCAATGATTTGTATGATTTTTCCTTTGATTTGTGTCATATTTGGATGATAATTTGAATAAATCCCAACTAAGTTAAACAAAATTTGATAAATGGTTTAAAAAGCAATGATTTATATGCTTGAGGCAGCGATTTTACCTATTTCTTCGCATTAATACAGTACTGAAAGAGACCAACTCATTCTTTATTGAATTATTTTTATTTATCTTATTTAAAGACGCCATAGATTTTTGATAATATTTCTCCATCAGCTCTTGGGTGTTGGTTGAAGCATTTGCCTTTTCATACAAACTTTTCACTGCTTCTATTTTTTCATTCTGATTAAATTTTTTTTGTTTCGTCCAATCGATTAGCTCATTTTTCTCTTGTGCTTCTAAATTATTTAAAGCATTAATAAGCAAGAATGTCTTTTTATTGTTTAAAATATCGCCACCAATTGGTTTTCCAAATTCTTTCTGATCCCCAAATACATCCAGCCAATCGTCCTGTAATTGAAAACAGATGCCTAATTTAACTCCAAAGTCATAAATGTTTTCGGCGTTCTCGTTGGTGGCTCCCCCAATAATGGCTCCAATTTTCAGACAGGCTCCTATGAGAACTCCCGTTTTAAGCCGAATCATTTCAATATACTCCGATTCCGTAACGTCGGTTCGAGTTTCAAAATCCATATCATATTGTTGTCCTTCACAAACCTCAATAGCCGTTTGATTAAAAATGGTTAACACTTGTTGCAGTGATTCTTTGGGCGACTGAGCGATGTGTTGATAGGCTTGTATGAGCATTGCATCTCCTGATAAGATAGCCGTATTGTCGTTCCATTTTTCATGAACGGTTGGGTGATTACGTCTAATAGGAGATTTGTCCATGATATCGTCATGAAGCAGCGTGAAATTGTGAAATATTTCCAATCCCAGTGCTGTAGGGATAGATTGTTCTACTGCTGCTTCATTAAAAAGTGCAGTGCCAGCAAGGCATAGAGCTGGACGAATACGTTTTCCACCCAATGATAAAATATAATCAATGGGGGAATACAGCCCTTCTGGCCTTTTCCCTTTTGGAAGTTTTAAAATTGCTTTTTCTACTATTTCGCGATATTTATCAATACTGATCATTCTATTTTTTCTAAAGTTTTTCTTTTTATTCGGAAGGTTCCCTTTTAGTTTTCTTTCGGGCTATTACCAAGTCTTCCATTTCTATGTCCTCATCTTCGTTGTATATATCCAGTAAGGGTTCCTTGAAGTGTTCGTTGGTTACTAATTTAGCAAATGCCAAAAGAATACTTGGCAGTAAAATGAGGTTAGAGAACATGGCTACCAATAAAGTAAATGCCACCAACATACCTAAAGCTGCTGTGCCTCCGAAATCAGAAAGACTAAAAACCCCAAATCCAAAAAAGAGAATTATGGAGGTGTAAATCATGCTCAGCCCGGTCTCTTTCATTGCCAATATTACTGCTGTTCTAATGGTCCAGTTGGTGTCACTGAGCTCTTGTCGATAGCGTGCCAAAAAGTGGATAGTGTCGTCCACTGAAATACCGAATGCAATGCTAAAAACGAGGATGGTAGAAGGTTTGATCGGAATTCCAAAGTAACCCATTAACGCAGCCGTCATAATTAACGGAATAAGGTTAGGTATAAGAGATACCAAAACCATTCTTTTAGAAGTAAACATCCAAGCCATAAATGCGGCAATAAGAAGAATGGCCAAAAAAAGACTTTGAAATAAATTGCGAATAAGATAAGTAGTTCCTGCGGCAAAAACCATGCTGGCTCCCGTCACGAGGGTATCGTACTCTTCTGGAGGAAAAACTTCTTTTACTTCAGATTGAATCAATGAATCCAATGACTCCATTCTTGTGGTGCCAATATCTTCCATCCGAATACTGATGCGTGCTATTTGACGCGTAGAATCTATAAGACTATTGGTCACATTTGTAGATTTATTTTCACTGCCTGATAGATAGGATAAGATAAAGGCGCGCTCCCGATTGTTGGGGATTGAATAAAATTGGCTGTTTCCGTTGTAGTAGGCTTGTCGTGAAAACTTTACTACATCAATGTAGGAGAGGGGTTTGGAAAGTTCAGGTATGGAATCTAACTTTCTTTGTAGCTGATCCATTTTGTTCATCACTGTAGTTTGAGTGAGAGACCCTGGTTTTCGTGTATCTACCATCACCTCCAAGGGCATTAATCCGCTAAAGTGTTTTTCAAAGAAGGTTAAATCCTCGTATAGAGAGTGTTCATGAGGTATATCGTCCAACATAAAACCAGTGGTTTTGATTCTTGTGATTCCATAACCACCAATGACAATCAATAATGCAGCAAATCCGAAAACCCAAACACGATAGTTGAGTGATATGTGAATAATTTTTCCCAACAACTTGTTCATCACTTTTCTATCAAGATGTTGGATGTGTCGTTCTTTAGGATTGGGTAGAAAACTGAAAATGATGGGGATCAATAGGAGGGTAAGAACAAAGACAAAGACTATGTTGATGGCAGCTACCACGCCAAACTCTACCAAAATAGCACTACTGGTAAAAATAAAAGTACCAAATCCACAGGCAGTTGTTAGATTGGTAAGAAAGGTGGCATTACCTACTCTAAAAATCACTCTTTGAAGAGATTTTATTTTATTGCCATGGTTTTTAAATTCCTGATGGTATTTGTTGAGTAAGAAAACAGAGTTGGGAATTCCTATCACAATAATTAATGGAGGAATCATGCCGGTGAGAATTGTTACCTTGTAACCGAGTATAGCTTGACTACCTAATGCCCAAATAACTGCGACTCCAACAACCAACATGGCAAACATAACCACTTTGAAAGATCGGAAAAACATAAAAATGATGAGCGCTGTTATGCCTAAAGTTAAAAAGATGAACATATTTAACTCTCTTTTCACCATTTCTGCGGTCTCTACTCGAATATAGGGTAGCCCTGATATTTTTACATTCGTTTGTGTCGCATTTTCATATTTTTGAACAGCTGTTTTTATATCGTCGATAAGTTGAACCCGATCAGGACTTGCTAATACTTCGGACACTAAGCTAATGGTCATTAGATAGGCATTGGTTTCTTTGTTATAGATGAGACGATTGTAAATAGGTAGGCTTTCCAATAACAGTTTTGCTGAATCCAATTGAGTCTGTGTAGGATTTTTTGGGAATAAAGGGGAGAGTTCAAACTTTCGCTCTTCTTGGTTTCTTAAAAGATTGAATGCTTGTGCAACAGAAAAGAGACCATTTACTCCATAGATGTTAGAGATATCTTCTGAAAGTTTTTCCCATTCATTGAACTCTTCCTTATTGAAAAAAGAGTTGCTTTGAATTCCTAATACAACCATACTTCCTTCGTCGCCGAAGAAACTTTTGAAATATTCATAATTTATATTGGTTGAATCGTCTTGGGGAAGTAAGGGTGCATATTGATAGGACATTTCGATTCTTTGGGATTGAAATGCCATAAAAATGGTGATAATGCCTAATCCTATCAGAATCTGTATCCTGTTTTTTAGGATGGTGTGCGCTACTTTTACCCACATGTTTTTTGTTCTTGATTGCAATAATTATGAATATTAAAAGGTGCGAATTTACAGAAATTTTAGGAGGCAGACGATGTTTTTCAATCAAAATCGAATTTGAATAATCTTCAATTGAATTTGTTTGAAAAGAATCAATGGTATTACTCTATAATTTAGGAGCCTGAGCAAATAAAGGATTTAAGAGTTTTTGACATCTTGTTGTTTTTTTTAATTTTGTTTGTTTTATATATAAAAGGCGCATAGGATGGAGATTGTGGAAATAAATGCGACTCATTTTAGCTCAATTTGTACAGAAATAGAGGTTGATATTGCTAAAAAAGAAACTAAATGAGAATAGTTTCGTACTAATTAGACAAAATAAAAAGAATTTAAATTATTATGAGGAAGATTTACTTTATGATGTTGTTGGTGATGTTGCCACTTTTGAAGTTGACAGCACAAGAAGCGAAGTATAAGGCCGTTTTTACACTTAACTTTATTCGTTATATTGGATGGCCTGATACCTCCTTGCAAGGAGATTTTGTGATAGGTGTGGTTAGAAATAGTGAAGTTGCGTCGTGGTTGAAGGATCAATCTGATGGAAAAAAGTTTGGTTTCCAAAATATTGTTGTTAAAGAATTTAGAAATATTGAGGATTTAACTGATTGTCAGGTGATTTACGTCTCTTCAAGTATAAATATCCGTTCAGGATCTAACCTCCTTTTAGATAAAGCTATGCAAAAAAATAGTTTGATCATTTCTGAATCAGAAGGAGCTACCAATCATGGCGCAGCAATAAATTTTGT
>CAZJDS010000091.1:0-8757 GCA_964544795.1 uncultured Alkaliflexus sp.
GTCTAAAAGTGAAAATAAAATCCCAAAAATCAACGATCATCAATGGTATCCCAGTAAATTGGATAAGACACATGATGTTTCTGTTGTAGGAAGCTATCAACTCTCAAAAAAAATTTCACTTTCTGCAACTTGGATATATTACACAGGAAATGCGGTTACATTTCCCAGTGGAAAATATGAATATGGAGGAATTACTCGACCTTATTATACAGAGAGGAATGGGTACAGAATGCCTGAGTACCACCGCCTTGATTTTAATCTGCATTTACTGGGCACCACAACAAGACGTTTTCAGTCCAGTTGGGATTTTTCAATCTATAATGTTTACAATAGGTACAATGCTTACACTATTTCATTCCGAGAAAATGAAGAAAATCCAAATAAAACAGAAGCTGTTAAACTCAGCCTTTTTGGTATAATCCCATCGATTACGTGGAACTTTAAATTTTAAATGAGATTCAATGAAAATCAAATCAAATTTTAAAACCTGTTTATTATTTTACATATCATTGATTCTATTTGTGTCATGTGAAGAGGTGATTGATATCGATTTAAATTCATCTCAGCCTGTTTTAGTTGCTGAAGGAACAATTTTTAAGGACTCTGTGGCTTATTTACGGTTAACTATGACATCAGACTATTTTGATGATACATCATCATCTGTAGTTGAAGATGCCATAGTCACCTTAACAGATGACTGGGGCTTTTTTGATGAGCTCCATTATGTTGAAGATGGGGTATATTTTGGTAAAAACATTGTAGGAAGAGTGGGAAGAACCTACACAATTTCTTTTTCGACTATGGGAAAAAACTATTCTGCCACAACAACGTTATTTGCTCCGGCTGACATTTTAAATGCGAACATTGAGAAGGGCAGAGATTGGAAAATGAGAGGTTTTGGATCGAAAAAAACTAAATATACTATAAATGTTAGCTTTTCAGATGATCCTTTAATAGAGAACTTTTATATGCTTAAATACTGGAACAACAAAGTCGAAGTTGGCGACAGATATTTTATAACAAGCGATGTTTATAGAACTAACGATATTGTTGAAACGAGCTTACGTACGTTTGACCTTGTAAAAGGGAGTTGTCTCATTAAAGTATTCTCAATTGACGAAAAAACTTACAAATATTATCGTCAACTTAACGAAATTGATGGTGTGCGAATGAACTCTGCAACTCCTTATAATCCAACTTCAAATTTTGGAAAAGAAGTAATGGGCTATTTCACAGCCTTGTCCTATAGTGAAGTTAAAGGTGAGTTTTAAATGTTTTATCGCATTTAACTTAAAAGCTTTAGATGAAATCGTATGCAAATATTCTAAAATATTTTTCTCTCCGATTTCCGCCCTAATCCCTACTCACTATATATTTGCACCTCTATATTGCCACTGACTTGTAAAAAAGTTATTTTTGAAAAAAAATATATATAATGAGTAAATTATTTGAGGATTCCGAGTTCTTTAAACTCCCTTCAGAATTTGAAAATATTGATATAGATGGTGTAGAGGAAACTGTATTAAAAGTGTTGGCCTTTATAAATCATCCATTTTCGAAGTCCGAAACAAAGAGAACTGTTAAGGCAATTTTGGATTCCAAAACGCCCTATTCCAAAATTAAAAAGGGTGAAATTGACAAGAGTATAGAAAGTTTAATAGGCACGAATATTCTTCAGCAGCATCCTTCAGGTTTTGCTTTGGATCAACAGGTTGTCTCTCGTATAATTCCTTTAGCCAAAGATAATTTGCCTCTTGTAAAAATGATTCTTTCCCATTTTACAAGTCATTACCTATTCTCATACGATACAATTACTTTGCCTTTGTCCATCTTGGCCAATGACTTTGTGACTTTAGATAAGTTAACTAATATTTCAAAATCTTACAGTTGGTCACGTACAGAAATAGTGCTTAGAGATGTACTGTTGAAGCTTGGTGATATGGCATTGATTGCTCCAATGCTGCCTTATTTTCATGAAAACATAAGAAGCCTGTTTCTAAATACTTTGCCATTTTCTCTGTGTTACAAAAACTTCGAGCAACTAAAAGAGATTTATTTGCATAAAGACTTGAAGCTTGATACTAATACAAAATATATTTATGCTTCGTGTGCAAATCTTATACTTCCAACAAACGAGGTGGTTGAAATAACTAAAGCCTTAGGTCTCCCTAATGAGAGCCTGTTTTTTTGTAAGTTGTTGCAAGGAGATTCGAGGGGTGCGCTCATTCAAGGATCTGAATTTTTAATTGATATACAGGAGAAAGAAGGCCATAATAGAAAAGAACTTCCAGGTGTGTATGGTTTGTTGTACAGTATCGTACTCTTGTCCACAGGTGATTACAGTAATTTTAACCAAGCGGCTACTTTCATCCGTAGTACCATCAGGTTGATACCCTCTTCCTCAGGGCTAAACAATCCATTTAAGTCCTTTGGGCAAATTATTTTGCTCTTTATCAATCATAAATTAGGTAAAACAACGACTTCTAGTAACGCCTTATCTATTTCTTATGATACTGAGTTTCATCAATATTTTTTAACGGCTGTTTTAAACTGGCTTGGGCGACCAATGGCAGAATATATATATCCTGACTTCAGCAATGAGAAAGAAGAATTTGAGTATCGTGCTGCAGGATTAATAGCCCAAGGAGACTCTGCTGCATATTCCGACACAAGATTAAAGGAGCTGCGAACTAAGTTTGGAACTATACCTTTGGCCGAACTCTATAAGCCCGAAGAGGTTTGGGAAGATGTGCTCACTATTCTTGCCAACGAATTGTCGAAAAATAAAAATAGCAATGAGAAGTCAAAACAAAAAAAGCGTTTAATCTGGTTGCTGGATCCTTTGGATTCGGAAAGTTTAACTTGCTTGGAACAGGTGCGAAACAAGAGCGGATGGTCAAGTGGTAAAGAACGCTCTTTATTTCGTATGATTAGTTCTTGTCCCGATTTTGCAACAAAAGAGGATCGAAACATTATATCATGCTTGCAAAAACAGGGTTATGGCAGCGAGGTGTACGTTAAAGATTGGTATAAGTTGATGCAAAATATGACTGAGCATCCAGAGGTATATACAGTTAGTAAACCGCATTTCCCGTTACGTATTCGTATTGAAGAAGCTCAAATACAGATAGATAAAAACAAAGGAGGCGCCACCATAAAATTAAACCCTAAATCGCCTGATCCACGTATTACAAAAGAAACACCCACCAGCTATATCTATACCAACTGGTCAGCTAAGGCTCTGCAAGTGTACAACGTGATGCGTGACAGCAAGCTTAGTGAAATTATCATACCAGAAAGTGGTATGGCGAAAGCAAAACCTGTGCTCGACCGCTTGAGCGACGTAATGCCCATTGCAGGTAACTTGACTCAAAACAGTGGGAAGAGACAAAAAAGCGCCAATATCCCTGTTTTTCAACTTACTCCAGTGAATGATCAGTTGCATGTGCAGTTGTTGATCGAAGTGCTAAAAGACGAAGAGGTAAGGTTTGTGCCAGGTATAGGTTCTGCCGAAGTAATGGTAAAAAATGCCAAAGGAGAGAACTTTATTATTGGTCGCGATCGTAATGTTGAAAAAGAAATTTTATCGAATCTGATAGACCGTATTGCGTGGATGCAAGAAATGAAAAGCACCTCAGCGCAGTTGTTTATAGATAGCGATGAGGATATATTGGATTTTTTGGCCCAAGTGAAAGAGTATGCACCTGAGGTGAAAATGATATGGCCTAAGGGTGAGCGTATGCGTGTGGCAAAAGTGGTTTCTCATTCCGATTTTAATATTAATATTAAAAAATCGCAGGATTGGTTTGCTATTGATGGCGATGTTGTAGTGGATAATGAATTGATGATTAGCGTGCAAGAGTTGCTGGATAAATCAAAGGGAGGCGCGCTTAAGTACGTTCAATTAGACGATAAAACTTTTTTGAGTATTTGTAACGATCTTCAAAAAAGGTTGGCTTTATTGGATGGCGTTGCGCACAAAAAGGGAAATACGTTATTGGTGCATGCATTGGGTTCTTCTAGTATTGAGAAGTTTGTGGAGGGCATTGAAAATATCAAAACAGATAAGTTGTGGAAACAACATCTTGAGAAATTGGAACATCAAAAATCCTATTTGCCTAGCCTACCCGATAATTTAAAGGCAGAGTTGCGTCCTTATCAAAAGGAGGGTGTTTTTTGGCTCGACCGCTTACATCATTGGGGTGTAGGCGCCTGTTTGGCCGATGATATGGGCTTAGGAAAAACCATACAAGCCATTAGCATACTGCTAAAGTATGCTAAAGATGGCCCTAGTCTGGTGCTTGCTCCAGCTTCGGTTTGTAACAACTGGATTAAAGAGTTGATTCGTTTTGCACCCACGATGAATCCGCTAGAGTTGAAGTCGCAAAACCGCGAAGAAGCGCTTAGAAATTTGGATCAGTATGATGTATTAGTGGTTAGTTACGGTATTGTACAATCAAATCCTGATTTACTTGAAAAACAGGCTTGGAATATTGTTGTATTGGACGAAGCCCATGCAATAAAAAATGCAAAAAGTGTTCGCAGTAAGGCTGTGATGAAATTGGAAGCAAAATTTAGAATCATAACGACAGGAACGCCTATACAAAACCATTTGAGCGAATTATGGAATCTTTTTCAGTTTATAAATCCTGGTATGTTGGGTAGCAGTGAACAGTTTGCTAAAAAGTTTGTAAAAAATGGCAATGCTTTGCAAGGGGAGCAAAGTCGTCACTCCTTAAACAGATTGATTTCTCCGTTTATTTTGCGTCGCAATAAAAATGAGGTACTAGATGATCTACCAGCAAAAACAGAGATAACCCTGCAAGTACCGCTCTCGGAACAGGAGCGAGCCATGTATGAAGTTTTGCGTCGGGAAGCCATAGCTCAGATATCAAGTAGTGATGCTCAGAGTGGCTCAAAGCATCTTCAGATACTGGCTCAAATTACCAAGTTGCGGCAAATGAGTTGTCACCCAAAGTTGATTATACCCGATAGCGATATCCCAAGCTCGAAGCTAGAGGCTTTAGAGTCATTAGTAGATGACTTGCTGGATGCTAACCATAAGGCTTTGGTGTTTTCACAGTTTACCAAACATTTGGCTCTTATAAGTGATATGTTAGACAAAAAAAGAGTATCGTATCAGTATTTAGATGGCTCTACCCCGATAAAGAAACGAGAAATCGCTATCGATAATTTTCAAAATGGTAAGAGCAATCTGTTCTTAATCAGCTTAAAAGCCGGTGGTGTAGGCCTTAACCTTACTGCTGCTGATTATGTGATTCACATGGATCCATGGTGGAATCCAGCTGTAGAAGATCAAGCATCTGACAGAGCGCATCGGATTGGACAAACGAGACCAGTGACCATTTATCGTATCATTGCTGAAAACACCATTGAAGAAAAAATAGTGAAAATGCATCACGACAAACGAGATTTAGCGGACAAATTACTTGCTGACACCGATCAGTCGGCAAAAATTTCATCTGAGGAGCTTTTGGAGTTGATAACGGGAGATATTTAAGTGATTCGTGTGTGCATTTGTTATTATATTTTATGCAGCTTTGCGCTTTCACTCAATTTAAAATATCTATTATTCCGTACTTAATGATTTTGATTAATGTTTGGAGTTACTTCATTTTTAAATCAAATGGTGTTTTTATTAAAATATTCGAAAAAATGACATAAATTGTAAATCAGATCTTTGAAAGCACAGGTGATGGGATTCTAATTAAACATTTTCAGTTTAACCTTATTTGTCTGTTTTTAAGATGCTGTTTTTAAAAGGCGGTTGATATTAACAGCTTGTAAACGATAGTTATGTTGATTTATCTTTAGGTTTTACTGAGATGTTTGATGTTCCTTATGCAGATAAATGCAACAAATCCTGCTCAACTCATAGAAGTGTCATATATTTATAAAGATTTAAGTTTGTTGAACAAAATTGATAATTAATAAATTAAACCTTACTTCTTATGTTTAAAACAATCCGGTTTTTACTTTTAGCCTTAGTTGTTTCTTCGGCTTCTATCCTACAAGCACAGGTAACTACCTCCAATATGAGTGGTAGAATTACCGATGCAGAGGGACCAGTGATTGGTGCAAGCGTTGTTGCAACTCACACTCCCTCGGGCACAATTTATGGTACTGTAACCAATAATGAAGGACGTTATAATTTGGCAGGTATGCGCGTTGGAGGGCCATATACTATAGAGGTTTTTTTTATTGGATATGGCACAAACACAACCAACAATATTACGTTGAGCTTGGGTGAGAACTACGCATTGAACGTAGAGCTCACCCAAGAAGCGCAAACATTAGATGAAGTTGTGGTTAGTGTACTCCGCACAAAATTCTCTAATGAGAAAACTGGCGCAGTGACTAATATCACAAGCAGCCAGATAGCTAATTTGCCTACAGTAAGTCGTAGTATTACGGATGTTACTCGTCTTTCTCCTTATGGAGGTAACGGTATGAGATTTGGCGGTACAGACGGGCGTACAGCTAACTTTACAGTGGATGGAGCTAATTTTAACAATAACTTTGGTTTGAGTGACGCTCTTCCTGGTGGAGGCAACCCCATCTCTCTTGAATCTATTGAAGAAATGCAGGTTGTAATTGCGCCATATGATGTTCGTCAAACCAACTTTATTGGTGGTGGTGTAAACGCTATTACAAAATCTGGTACAAATACCTTCAAAGGGAGTGCTTATGTTTACCATAGAAATGAAAACCTACGCGGAGATGCTGTTAGAGGGAAACAAATTGAAGGAGCACGCGACAAGGATCGTATTACAACCTATGGTTTTACATTAGGTGGACCGATCATCAAAAACAAATTGTTTTTCTTTGTAAATGGTGAAATGGCCAAACAGCCCACTATTACCAATCGTTGGAGAGCTTCGACAGATGGTGTGGCTGATCCAGACAATTTTATTTCTCGTACAACAGAAAGCGATCTTCAGACGGTTTCTGATTTTGTAAGAGGTAAATATGGGTATGAAACGGGGTCTTACTCAAATTTCCCAGCAGATGAAAGTAATACCAAACTTCTTGCTCGTTTAGATTGGAACATCACAAACAAACATCGTTTGGCTTTACGTTACAACTACACAAAGAACCTACGGTGGAGTTCTCCTAATGCTACTTCTATGGACGGAGGTACACGTATGTCTGAGGCAAGAATGTCAAAAGCCTCAATGTCATTTGCAAACTCGATGTATTCGCAGGACAACTTAGTTCATTCATTCTCTTTTGATTTAAACAGTCGTCTATCGGATAATTTATCTAACCAATTCTTAGCGACATTCTCAAAATTGGACGATATGCGTGGAACGAATTCATCCGAATTTCCTTTTATCGACATTTTGAAAGACGAACAAGCTTATATATCTCTGGGTTACGAGCTCTTTACATGGAACAATGGTGTTCACAATGATGTATTTAACATTAAAGATGAGTTGACTTATTACTTAGGTAATCACAAAATTATTGGAGGTATCTCCTACGAATATAAGATGGCAGATAATTCTTATATGCGTAACGGTACTGGTTACTATCGCTACTCTAGCCTCGATGACTTTTTAAACGAAGCAACTCCTGAAATCGTGAACTTAACTTATGGTTACGATGGTGAAGCTAATCCTGCGGCACGTGTGAGAACCAATACAATTGGAGTTTATGGACAAGACGATTGGAGTGTGAATGAAAAACTCAAACTTTCATACGGTGTTCGTATTGATGGACTTATCTTCAATAATGATGATTTGATTACGAATGATACTATCCAGAAACTTGATTATTCTGGTCGTCATATCGACACTGGCAAATGGCCTTCAACAAATATCATGTTCTCGCCTCGTATAGGTTTTGTATGGGATGTTTCTGGAGACAAGAGTCTGAAAGTTCGTGGTGGTACGGGTCTTTTTTCAGGTAATTTACCGCTTGTATTCTTCACCAATATGCCTACCAACGGCGGAATGGTACAATATCAAGCACAAATCAATGCTGCAGAAGCTGCAAGGAGAGGCTTCTCTATGGATGAATTTGCGGGCGGTCTATTAAATCGTCAAGCGTTATATGATAAATTGACATCTTTGGGTTATCCTACAACGATTTCACCTGAAGACGGAACTGTTCCTTCAGCTATTGCAGCTGTAGATCCCAATTTTAAAATGCCACAAGTATGGAAAACATCGCTTGCTGTTGACTATGCTTTTCCTACAACCTTCCCATTCTCTGCAACAGTAGAAGGAATCTATAACAAAACGGTGAATGGTGTTACTCTTTCTGATTGGAGTACGCCAACTGTAGGTGGGTTTGCTCGTTTCAACGGTGTGGACAATCGTCCAATTTATCCTGATAATTATCGTGCTGGTGCCACAAAAGCATTTGTGCTGGAAAACACAAGTCGTGGTTATGGATGGATAGGAAATATCACTTTGAATGCTCAACCAAAAGAGTGGCTCAGCTTGATGGCTGCATATACACATACAGTTGCGAAAGATGTAACGGGTATGCCAGGATCTAATGCAGAATCTGCCTTTACCTATGTTCCTACAGTAGAAGGGCCTAATCACATTAAATTGCACAATTCTCAATACACTACACCCGACCGTTTAATAGCATCGCTTACTACACATGACAAGAGTGGCAATCATTATAGCTTTATCTATGAAGGATGGCGCGGTGGAGCAAACTACTCGTATATGACGGTTAACGATATCAATGGTGATGGTTATAATTACGATGCAATCTATG
>CAZJDS010000092.1:0-1482 GCA_964544795.1 uncultured Alkaliflexus sp.
GGATGGAGATGTGTTAATTCACGTAATAGGTGATGCTCTCTTAGGTGCTGCCAACATGCGAGATATTGGCTATCATTTCCCCGACAACGATCCGCAACTAAAAGGGGTTGACAGCAAAATCCTCCTTAAAAAGGTGATCCAAATGATTCGGGATAAAGGTTACGAGGTCGGTAACATAGACAGCACCATTTGTTTACAGCAGCCAAAAATAAATCCATATATTCCACAGATGCAGGAAGTATTGGCCCAGGTGATGAATATCAATGTGGCAGATATTTCAATAAAAGCAACCACCACAGAAAGAATGGGATTTGTTGGAAGAGGAGATGGAATATCTGCGTATGCAGTGGTGATGATTTATCTAAAATAGTATAAGATTTTAAAGAGCAAAACAATGGAGGAAATTCTGGACAAACTGAAATTTAATGAAATCATAGAGTCCACTCCCATGGTACTCACCTACTTTTCTCACGACACCTGCAATGTTTGCAAAGTGTTAAAACCAAAAGTTGAAGAGCTGTTAAAAGAGCAATTTCCAAAAATAAAGCAGCTCTATTGTAATGTTCAAACTTCGCCAGAGATAGCAGCTTCACAAACAGTCTTTGCTGTTCCCACTCTATTGGTTTGGATTGAAGGCAGAGAGACCTATAGACTTAGTCGTAACATTGGTCTTCTTGAATTGGAAGAAACTTTGAAACGTCCATATAACCTTCTTTTCGAATAAAAGAAAAAATTTTTATTATACAATCGCACAATATTCAATCATATAAAAAGGGTCTGTTTCAATGAAACAGACCCTTTTACAAATCCTCGGAAGTTATATTGAATATAACTAAGCCAATTTAACGTTTACAGCGTTAAGACCTTTTCTTCCTTCTTGAAGGTCAAACGTCACTTCGTCATTTTCTCTAATCTTGTCAACAAGACCGGTTACGTGTACGAAGTACTCTTCTCCTGATTCTTCATCTTTAATAAACCCAAAACCTTTGGTGTCATTAAAAAACTTTACAATTCCTTTGTTCATAATAAAATAATGTTTAATTGCATCAAAGGTAAAATAAATATTTAAAACCCAAAACTATTTACAACTAAAACGAAAGAAAGTTGCCATTGTAGATAGGCAAGCCTCCACCATAAACATTATAAAGCGCTGTAAAACAACAAACTAACTTACCTACGAATAAAATTTATGCGTACCCCTATTTTCTTCATTTTCTGCATAAGAATAGATTTCTCGAAGCTGTTTGGCATATTTCTGATACAAAACCCTTCGACGTAGCTTCAAAGTAGGTGACAACTCTCCAGAAACTGAGTTCCAATCTTCATGAACCAGCTTAAAGCGATTCAACTGTTCATGTGAGCCTAACTGCTTGTTGATAATCGCCACTTCCTTTTGAAAGACCCTTTGAACTGGCGGCAATGAGATTAGCTCCATATTGTCACGAAACTGAATTTTATTATCGATCGCCCAAATATGAAGAT
>CAZJDS010000092.1:1492-8664 GCA_964544795.1 uncultured Alkaliflexus sp.
ATGAAGATATTCAAAATTGGGAAGCAAAAGAGCACTTGCAAACTTCTCGTTCTCACCAACCACCATGGCTTGTTCAATAAAAAAGCTCTCTTTCAATAAATTCTCAATAGATTGAGGCGCAATGTACTTTCCGCTGGACGTTTTAAACATCTCTTTTTTCCGATCAGTAATCTTCAAAAAACGATTGTCTATTAACTCGCCAATATCTCCTGTATGAAACCAGTCGTTATTGTCAATAACCTGTGCAGTTGTCTCCTCATCTTTATAATAACCCGCCATCACATTGTCTCCTTTCACCAATATCTCGCCATCTTCATCAATCATCACCTTCACATTATCCAGAATAGGTCCCACACTGCCAATAAGCAAAGAGTTGGGGCGACTCAAGTGATTGACTGCTATGACAGGAGAAGTTTCTGTGAGGCCATATCCTTCAAGAAGCGGAATACCAGCCGCAAAGAAGAGCCGACTCAATCGGGGTTGCAGAGCCGCACCACCAGATACTACAAATCTCAGTTCACCGCCAAATGCTCTTTGCCATTTTGAGAAGACCATTTTTCGAGCGATCCATAACCGCAATCCATACCAAAAATGATGCTTCCCATTATGCCGATACTTTTCACCCAATTTAAGAGATTCGAAAAAGATCAGTCGTTTGAACCCAGAGAGATGCTCTCCCTTGGAAATAATTTTATCATATATTTTCTCAATTACGCGTGGAACAGAGACAAAAGCATTGGCTTGTATCTCCAGCATATTTTGTGAAATAGTGGCCAAATTTTCAGCATAATAAATGGTGCATGCTTTATATTGAAATAGGTAATTAACCATTCGTTCAAACACATGACAAAGGGGTAGAAAACTCAATACTCTATCGCCTGTATGTAACGGAAAAAGAGCAGCACATTCTTTTACATTACTTATAAAATTTCTGTGCGTGAGCATCACTCCTTTGGGTAAACCTGTGGTTCCAGAGGTGTAAATAATGGAAACTACTTCATCGGGCGTAATAGCATCACGAATGGAAGCTAAAAGACTTTTATTGGCCACACGATCTTGTTCCCCCAATTTAGTTATTTCGTTCCAATGGGGAATATCTTCATAATAGTTGAATGTATATATAGCTTCAATCCGTTCAATTTTGTCTACAATAGGTTTCAACTTATCGTAAAACGAACGATCTGAAACAATCAATATTTTTGCATCTGAATGGTTCAGTATGTGTTTAAACTCATCGTCTCCAATGGTGGGATAGACAGGAACGTGCACCACTCCAATCATAGCCATGCCCATATCCACCATATTCCATTCAGGTCGATTGTTGGAAACCGTGGCAATCTTATCTCCTTTTTTAAAACCTTTAGACAAAAGTCCGTAACCAAATCTTTTGGCAGTACGACTATAGTCCTCCGATGTAAATCGCACCCACTGTCCTTCTCGTTTTGCTGCCAACACAGGTAATTCAGGATGATTTGTTCGCAAAGCATACAACAAATCAAATGTTCGTTCTATATTCATAATCATCGTTCTAATTCAAAAATATAAGAAAATGATGAACGGCAAAGATAAAAAAAGATGACAAATATAGGCATTGACTAAAAAAGAGCAACTTATCCCCTTCTAAAATTTCCTGTTGAATCTAAGTATTATTGATTTTATTTCAGCTATTTTTCTATTTTTGAGGAGGATTCTATATAAAATCTGCAAAATGAAACAACTAATTCTATTCTTTCTTAGTAGCTATTGCATCATTGGTCTAAACGGTCAGGAGAGGGCAACTTTGCTTTTCTTTGGAGATATCATGGGACATGATGCCCAAATACAAAGTGCTTCACGTAATCAAGGAGAATATTATGATTATTCTGAATGTTTTAAATGGATAGAGCCCTATTTCAGATCTGTAGATTTAGCCATAGGTAATTTAGAACTCACTTTTGCAGGCCCACCCTACACGGGTTATCCTGCATTTGGCTCTCCCGACGAGCTGGCCACTGCTCTGAAAGAATCAGGTGTAGATATGCTTGTAACCGCCAACAATCACTCCTGCGACAGAAGGAAAAAAGGGGTGGATCGAACGATCGATATTTTAGATGAAAACTATTTTCTGAGAACAGGAACATTTAAAGATCAAGATGACTATGTAGCGAATTGCGTAAAAGTAATTCAGCTGAACAACATCAGTGTTGCAATACTTAATTATACCTACGGAACTAATGACATACCTGTAACACCACCCAACATCGTCAATCTGATAGATCGTGACCAAATGGCAGATGATATTGAGTTGGCAAAGAGCTACAGCCCAGATAAAGTTATCATTTTCATACATTGGGGAGATGAATATATAACCACACCTAATTCTGCACAAACTGATCTGGCTAACTTTTTACACGAAAAAGGAGTAGATATCATCATAGGCGCACATCCACACGTGGTTCAACCATTTTATTTAAAAGAGATAGAAGAAGGAAAACAGCAATTAACCGTCTATTCATTGGGTAACTTTGTTTCGAACCAACGAAAACCTTATACAGACGGTGGTGCCATGGTTCGAGTTGAGCTAACTAAAGAAAGCGGAGAAGTGAAAATTACAAATGCAGAATACTTGCTTACTTGGGTTCATACACCAGTTGTAGAAGGCCGAAAACAATACCTCATACTTCCTGCATCTATTTATTCATTGCAAGGAGTTCCTGAAACATTGCCCATTGGCTATTCTGGAATGTACGACTATCTAAAATTGGCAAGAGAGGTATTAAGTAAAAACAGTGGTGTGACCGAGGCTGTTGAGTTGTGGCCTCTGAGATGAAAGATAGTGCTAAAAACATCTTATTAAAAAAAGCGATGGTGGAAAACTCTTAGCTTTTACATCATCGCTCAATCTAATTTCTAATTAGAATACTGGACTTATTTCAAATTCTTACTTAAATAAGCACCAAATCCTTTACCTGTTTTAGCATAAGCTTCTTGAATACGAAACCCAGTATCGAATGTGGCCAATCCTTTAGCATTTAAAACCTCAAAGAGTGCTATCTCATTTTCTGGATTATCTTTCGCCACAAAGGTAATAGTGGTGCTAATAAAAGCAGGTTTGCCCGCTACGCCAACATCAAATCCGGGTTCAGTAAAAAAAGTGTTCACAATCATAATGTAATTTGCTGCTTCATTTTTTTCAACAGCATGAAGAAGTTTAGAGTATTTGTTAAACAATAGAATAAACTTGGGTTGAAAACGTTCACTTCTATCAGAGTTCCAAGAATCAAACCATTTTTCTCCGCCATCTCCGTCACGTTTGTCGGCTTCCTCCCTTTTCTTTTGAATATAATCTGCTTCGCTCATTTTACCTACTGTCATATCGTTGTAAGTAAACTGAACCTCAACAATAGTCTGCCCTCTAATTGGATCTAAACTGCCCCTTTTTTGAATAATCTTTTGAGAAAAACTGGTAAACGCCATACTCACTAAAAGTAAGCTTACAAAAATCTTTTTCATGATATTTATGTTAGGTTAAAATAAAGTTGTTAATAAAGGTAAAACTTTATTTTATAAACCTATCTTATTGATAGATAATTAACCACAGGATTACCATATATTTTTAAAAAAAAGTTTCGAAGCTTCATTTGGTCTCCTTCAATTTCCTTAACTTTCTTATGGATGTAATTTTCAAATTCTACAACCATCTCAGGGGTGTAATTATCTTCGTATTGAGATAAATCCATCATCAAATCATAAGCGATGTAATTAATGCCATTAAGTTGGTAGTTGAGATAGACCTGACGGTCTATTTCTGCAGCAATTTTTGCAATCTTTTCATTGGCATCGGACTCTTCCATTGCCAACTCTTCTATGAAGTTGTTTAACGGTTCACCAAATTCCATGTGAACTTTCCCTTTGTAACCACGAATTCCATGAATCACACTCTCCAAATCCTCATTGGGTTGCTTAATGTATTCTGCACCCTCTCCTTTTATATAAAGCTCCCTCACTTTGGAAACATCGCACGGTTCATATTCATACGAGATGGTGAGAGGGACAATGTTCAAATCCTTCAATCTGCCACAAACATCTTTGTGCCCCAACGAGAACATTTTCAAAAGTCCCACCTGCGTTTTGTCGTTTCCATCTTTGGTGCGTCCATCGCGCTGTGCAATCCAGATGGATTCATTTTTATTGCGGATGGTATGGTGAATGTAAGCAGAGTGCAACACTGCATTGTTGTATTGCTCTATTCTCGTCCCACCTCTGTAAAGTGTAAACATCTTATTTACTTTCCCCAAATCAATGACAAACTGGCTTGACATCAAATTGCTTCCGAAAGTAATTTCAGAAGTTTTATGTCCATTAGAAACCAGCACCAACTGCATAATAGCTGAGTCTAAAACAATATCTCTATGGTTGGCCACAAAAAGATAGCTCACATTGGGATCTAATCTATCCAAGCCACCATAGCTGAATCCAGAAGAAGTTTTGTCAATGATTCGCTGAACTGCACGTCCTGAGAATTTAATTTGAAACTCATCGATGGTTTCGATACTTTTAAATAATGAAATTAATTCATCCAGATTAGAACCATCATATAAATAAGTGAGAATCTCGCCAAAACGTGGATCTTCAGTCAAACGACCTATGGCCTCTTTTACTTCAGAATCTTTGTAAGGTCTGATGATCTCGAACTTCTCTTTAATGCTTTCCATTGCCATTTCTATAATCAATATAGGTTATAGGTTTTCTACTGTTTTCATTGTTTCTAATCTTCTCTAATTCAGCAGCATTCATTATTTTAATAGAAGGTGCTACTCTCAGTTTGGCTCGAAAATGATCTTTAATAGATTTCTCGAATTTTTCAGAATTGTCATCACTCCCAATCTTTACGCAAATATCATCGGTATCAATACTATTTGTAGAAACTTCGATGAGATAATTTTTTACACCTGCAATATCGTTTAAAATATCGTATAATGATTGTGGGAAAAGCGTGGTTCCTTTGTATTTAATCATCTGGTTTTTGCGACCAATAATGGGTCCCACACGTAAAGAAGTTCTGCCGCACGAACATTTTTCAGTGAAATGATAACACATATCTCCCGTTTTAAAACGAATCAAAGGCATAGCCTCTACACCCAAGTTGGTAATCGTGACTTCGCCCAACTCTCCTTCTTTTACGGGTTGATCGTTGTCGTCTAAAAACTCGACCACCAACATTTCAGGAATGAGATGTCCACCTTGCCCCGCTTCACATTCAGTAAAAGCAGCTCCCATCTCAGTAGATGCATAGGTAGAATATAATTTGATATCCCATTTATCGGTAATCTTTCGTCCCAGTTTATTCAAATTCAAATCTTTATCACGAATGGGCTCGCCAATACAAACAGCCGATTTAATGGTGGTGTTTTTATAATCTATTCCATTTTGCTCTGCATACTCAATGAGCTTAAGCAAAAACGAGGGAATGGTGACCAAAACCGTGGGCGATACCCTTTGGATGGTATCGAACTGCAAACCTGGATTGCCAGGTCCTACTCGAACAATGCCAGCACCCAGCTTACGCAATCCTAAAAAATAAGCCAATCCTGCCATAAATCGACGATCCAATGTAACCATCAGGTGATAGATATCTTTACTGGAGCCGTTGGCACAAACAAAAGATAAATATTCATTTAATGCCAACCGATCAAGATCACTATCTGTAGCCACAAAGGTTACAGGATCACCTAAGGTTCCTGAAGTGGTAATGTAATCGATGATTTTATCCTCAGCCACGCAAATGAAATCTGAGTTTCGGCGCTGCAAATCCTCTTTGGTGGTCACTGGTAAATTAACCAAATCATCCACCGATTTTAGGGTTAAAAGATCAAATCCTTGAAACCTCTCTTTGTAAAATGGAGAGTGTTTCATCACATAATCTAACGTTTCAACAATTCTTAAATTCTGATAAGCCCTAATTTCCTCTTTAGACTTTCGTGATATTTCACTCTTCATGATTTATAAATTTTTCAAACTTTACAATTTCAGTGTCGATCTCTTCATTCATTAAAGCACTGGATTCTCCGCGCAAATAAGAGTTAAAAAACTCCAGGATATAACTATTGATCAACTGTACGGTTTCATGGCCTTCGATGTTTCCAATCATTTTCTTTTTATCTTCTGCGGAAATCAAATCTAAAAACGAAGCATCGCTAAAAGCAAAATGACGAGCATTTTTAATGGTAGTTCTATAAAAATCGGACTGATGATTTCTATAAACAACGGAATTACCCAAATTCCACATAGGATAGTGTTCACTCTGCATGAGCATAAAAGGAGTTTGCAAAGGCTCATCAATCATGTCTCCAAATTGAAAACAATCTAAATTTATCCCTGCCTTGATGCGTTCGCTTTTTTGCAAGCAAAGCTGTCCTGATACAGAACCTCCCACAGACTGCCCCAATACGCCCATCCGATCAAGATCCATACCTGCAAAGAGAAAGGAAGAAGTTGGGCTGCTATTCATCTTTTCTAAATAGGAGATAAAAAACTCATTGTCTGCAGTCCATCGACGCAATATCTTGTCAAATCGCTTCAGCTTTTTTAGATATAATCTTGTGGTTGCTTCAATTTCCTCATCTGTATCGATCTTGAAACTCCGAAATTTCTCCATTAAGAAGAGTGGAAGATATGCCAGCTGTGCTTTTTTCCTTTTCATGTATGCACCTTTTCCAGAAGATTCTACATACGGTTGTTCGTATGGATGGTTGATGCTGCAAACAATATATCCATGACTGGCCAAATTTTCAATAATGGCCGTATAGAAATCAGACATGCCAAAATAGAATCCTGGATTGAACAAGATTACAGGAAACTTTTGCCCAGAAGGCAACTCAAAATCTTCGGAGAGTGAATGCGTTTGGGTGAGTTTGATGAGATCCACCAAATCTCGATCCAACCCCACACTTTTAAAGATGTCGGCCACCACCTTAGAAGGATAGTCGTTCAAAAAAAACTCATACTCATATTCTCCTTCTGCGTGCACAGGATACCAAACCTTTACATAAATCTCTCGATATTTTCTTCTACTTGTAAACTTCTCCTTACGAAGGCTATCGGTGATAAACAGTTTTTGAGTAGCAATTTGATACTCTCCAGTAGGTTTCGGCAGCAGGGTTTTTGGCAATTCTTCACTTGCACAGAGGGTA
>CAZJDS010000093.1:0-8656 GCA_964544795.1 uncultured Alkaliflexus sp.
AAGGATTCCTTGTTGGGTGCTATTGGATATGTACCTCAGGATGACCTTTTAAAAGAGGAGTTAACAGTTTTTGAAAATCTCTGGTTTAATGCTCAGCTCTGTTTTAACAATCTGAATAAAGAGGAGATTAAAAAGCTGGTAGAAAATGCTTTGTCTGACTTTGATTTGGTGGAAGCCCGTGATTTGGTGGTGGGGAATCCGCTCAATAAAATTTTAAGTGGAGGGCAACGTAAACGCCTCAACATCGCTCTGGAATTAATTCGTGAGCCTTCCATACTTTTTGTGGATGAGCCAACTTCTGGACTCTCTTCTATGGACTCAGAGAAGGTTATGCTTCTTTTAAAACGTCAAGTTTTAAAAGGCAAGTTGGTCATTATTAATATACATCAGCCTTCATCTGATCTTTATAAGTTGCTGGATAAGCTGTTGATGATTGACAAAGGCGGTCGCATCATATACAATGGAAACCCCATGGATGCCATTGCTTACTTTAAAAGTGAGGCCAATTATGTAAATCCTGAAGAAAGAGAATGTTACGTTTGCGGTAATGTGAAAACTGAGCAACCTCTTCGTATTGTTGAAGCACGAATGGTTAATCCTTATGGAAAACTCATTCGAAAAAGAAAGGTTCGACCAGAGGAGTGGTATCAACTTTACATAGAAAATTTCGAAAGCAAATACGAATGGAAAGATAAGGTGGATCTTGAAAAAAAAGAGCCGCTGCCCAAAAACAGGTTTAGTATTCCGCCCAGAAAAAAACAATTTTGGATATTTGCTATGCGGGATGCTTTGTCGAAATTAAAAGACAAACAGTATCTGGCGATTAATATCTTGGAGGCTCCTTTGTTGGCACTGATACTTGGATTTTGTACGAAGTATCTCATTGGTCCCGACTCTTCTGTCTATCTTTTTTCGGAGAATGTAAATATTCCTGCCTACCTTTTTATGGGTGTGGTGGTTGCTATGTTTATTGGATTGAATGTTAGTGCCGAAGAGATAATTAAAGATAGAAAACTTTTAAAGCGTGAATCTTTTCTGAATTTAAGTAGATTCAGCTTTTTAAATAGCAAAGTCTTTGTTCTATTTATTATATCAGCTCTTCAAACTTTGAGCTTTGTCTTAATTGGAAACTATATATTGGAGATCAAAGGATTGACTTTTAGCTATTGGCTCATTCTCTTTTCTGTGGCAAGTTTTTCCAATATGCTTGGTCTTAATATTAGTAGTGGGCTTAATTCTGTGGTCGCTATTTATGTGTTGATTCCGTTGATATTGGTTCCTCATCTACTTTTTAGTGGAGTAATTGTTAGTTACGACAAGCTCCATCCTTCTATGGCATCGAAAGAATTTGTACCGCGAGTGGGCGATATGATGGTTACCCGTTGGGGATATGAAGCATTGGCCGTAAATCAGTTTAAGAACAACCGTTATCAGTCGATTTTCTTTGATGAGGAGATGGCTATGAGCCAAAGCTCTTACTACAGCAGTACTTTAATTCCCGAGTTGATTAAAATCAATGAGTCTTGTTTGTGGGAGTTAAAGAAGGGGGAGACCCAGAAGTTTACTAAAGATTGGAATATTCTTATAGCGGGCATAAAGCAGTTTAACCAGGAACATCCTGATCTTTTTTCTCCTGCTATTCTCAAACAGAACAGAGTTCAATTTTCTGATTCCACTTATCAATCAATAAAGAATGATTTAACCGAAGCGCGTCAACGTTTTAATAATCAATATAGTTACTATTCCCGATTGAAAGATCAGAAAACAACGGCGCTGATTAAAAAATTGGGATCGGTAGAAAAGGTGGTGGAGTTACAACAAAACTATCATAACGAAGCTTTGGCCGATTGGCTTTTAGAGCGGAAGAATGTGACGCAGATAGAGTTTGCAGAGGGGAAGTTTATACAAAGGAAAAATCCAGTATTTAAAGTGGCCACAGGTAAGTGGGGGCGAGCACATTTCTATGCTTCTGAGAAGCGATTGGGTTCCATTATTATATCAACGCCTATTTTTAATTGTGTGGTGATGTGGTTGGGAATTCTTGGACTTTATGTAATGCTCTATTTGGATGTTCTACGTAGAATTATACATTACTTTGAAACCTTCAGATTAAGGCAGCTGAACAAGCGACTACAAAGGTTAGGAACTTAGAGATAGTCTTGTGCTTATATCAAGTGCACTATAATTTGTTTTTTAATTGCCACATGGAACTCACATCAATCGTCACATTCCCTATTGTTAGAAGCACTTCTCATGCTCGTTTCATGTTTTCACAGATTACCTGCTTGTCATTTTAAGCTTGTAATCTGTGAGGATTTTTTTACTCTTAAGGTTGTTTTAATACGAATTCAATGCATTACGTAGTTTTTCAAATCGGGCTTCGTAGTCGGTCATAGATAACTGAATAACCTCATGGGCCTCTTGTGCATTGTAAACATGTGTAATCTCCGACTCCCGCGTTTCACCAGGCATATCCTTGTAGGTTAAGAAGTAGTGCTTTAATCGTTCCAAAACAAGCTCTGGAAGTTGTGTCACGTCAGTAAATTCACCATATACCACATCTCCTTTCAATACAGAGATGATCTTATCATCAGCCTGATTTCCATCAATCATTCTGAAACCGCCGATAGGAATTGCCTCTGCTATTAAGTCTCCATGCATAACATCTTTTTCTGTTAGCACACAGATGTCCAATGGGTCACCATCTCCTTTGATATCGGTTTTATTGGTTTTATCCGTACAATATTTACCAACGCCATCACCGCAATAGGTTTGGGGTATAAATCCGTAAAGTGAAGGAACCACATTTGAATATTTTTGGGGCCTGTCTATCCGCAAATAGCCACTCACCTTATCAATTTCATATTTTATGGTATCGGTAGGTACCACTTCAATGAAGCAGGTCACCACTTCAGGCGCTTTGGCTCCGATATCAATACCATGCCATGGATGAGACTTGTATCGCAAACCCATTAGTCGACCAATGGGATCCATTAAACTATTTGCTGACATATCTTTTTCTAGTAAGTTTTGTTTGCTTTTTGTCATAGGAGTCAAAATCTTTGGATGCAAAATAAGGGGTTTTTTACTATAAAACCTCTTAACCTGTTGAATTGTTTCTTGATTTAAAGGAATACTAAAGTCATATACTAATATAAAATTTAGATTTTGAGATTAAATTATCCAGCCCATCCAGATCGATCTAAACTACGATATTGAACTGCTTCTGCAACGTGATGAGCTTCGATAGTCTCGCTGGACTCTAAATCGGCAATGGTGCGCGAAACCTTTAAAATACGATCATAAGCCCTTGCAGAAAGATCCAGTTTTTCCATGGCGTTTTTTAAGATAAGTGCCCCTGCATCGTTTAAGATGGAGAATTGTCTTAGTTGCTTGCTGTTCATCTGTGCATTACAGTGAACATTTTTGATTTTTTTATACCGTTGGCTCTGAATTTCTCGCGCTTTAATGACTCTTTTTCGCACCTCTTCACTTTTTTCAGCTGTGGGCGCTTCTGCGAGTTCGCTGAAAGGAACTGGAACTACTTCAATATGTAGATCAATACGATCCAGTAGTGGGCCAGAAATTCGGCTTAAATATTTTTGAACTACACCAGGACTACATACACAACGTTTTTCAGGATGGTTGTAATAGCCACATGGACAAGGATTCATACTTGCCACAAGCATAAAACTTGCTGGATAGTCTAACGCAAATCGGGCGCGTGAAATGGAAATCTGGCGATCTTCCAAAGGCTGACGCAGAACCTCCAATACAGTTCGCTTAAACTCAGGTAGTTCATCCAAAAATAGCACTCCGTTGTGTGCCAACGAAATCTCTCCTGGTTGTGGGTAAGTCCCGCCTCCTACGAGGGCGACATCCGATATGGTATGATGCGGATTTCTAAATGGTCTTTGCGTAATTAAAGCAGTATTGCCAGCCAACTTTCCTGCTACTGAATGGATCTTCGTAGTTTCCAGTGCTTCAATAAGCTGTAGAGGTGGGAGTATGGTTGAAAGTCGCTTGGCTAACATCGACTTTCCCGATCCAGGTGGACCAATCATTATAATATTATGCCCGCCAGCGGCAGCAATTTCCAATGCACGTTTAACGCTCTCTTGACCTTTTACATCTGAAAAATCTATCTCACTGCTGGCTAAACCCTGCATAAACTCAGCTTTGGTATCAACAATGGTACGTTTTAACTCCAATTTGCCGTTTAAGAAATCAACTACTTCACGAATATTTTTTGCTCCATACACCTCCAAACCCTCTACAACAGATGCTTCTCGTGCATTAGCATGGGGGAGGATCACGCCTCTGAAGCCTTCCTGAAGTGTCCGCACAGCAATGGGTAATGCTCCTTTAATGGGCTGAAGACTTCCGTCAAGAGAGAGCTCTCCCATCAGCACAAAGTCTCCAATTAGAGCATCTGAAATTTGTTCATCACCAGCTAATACCCCTATGGCTAGTGGAAGATCATAGGCAGAACCTTCTTTTCTTGTATCTGCTGGAGCCATGTTGATGACAATTTGTTTCCCTGGCCATTTGTAGTTGTACATACGGAATGCCGACTCAATTCGTTGCTGGCTTTCTTTCACAGCATTATCAGGTAAACCCACCAAATAGAACCTGATTCCTCTTGAAATATCCACTTCGATTGTAATGGGTATGGCATCTATGCCTGTAACTGCTGCACCAAATGTTTTTACCAACATGAGTTATGATTTGAGGTTATACATCCCCAATTTATGAAAAATCAAATACTAATGCTTGGTTTTTATCTACTTATCTTATCTATTTATCGTTGTTAGCTGCGAAATAGCATATTTTGGGTCAAAAATGTATGTTTTATCTGTTTATTTTGAATTTGTAATTTTTTGTTTTAATTTTTTGACTTCGAAAAGCTATTTCCCTTAAAATGGCTCTATAGCTCAACTTCTCCTTTTACCCGCCCAGGTTAAAATAAGAGCCACCAAAACCAAAGATGCTAATGCCAAAAAGCTGAAGAAGAGTCCAGATATCTCAGCTATCAAGCCCAAGAGCGCTGGACCTGCGAGAACGCCAATATTAGAAGTAGCAGCTACAATTGAAATTCCATCGGCAGCACGCACTCCTTTTAGGTTAGAAGCCAATCTAAATACTTCAGGTACCACAATGGAAAATCCCAATCCTATAATGAAAAATCCTGTTAACGTAGCCCAAGTTAAAGTGGTTAGCACCCAGGCAAAGCCTATTAAACTTACGGTAAAAGCAATTCCTAACAACTTCCACGATCCGAAACGGTAACTCATGGCATCGCCTGTAAACCGTCCTAGGGTCATACCCGCTGAGAAAAAGGCATAACCTAATCCCAGTAGTTGAGGTTTCATCATTACTACATTTTGTAGGTATAATCCGCTCCAATCCGCTATGGCACCTTCGGAAACCATCATAATCATGCCAATGGATGCAATTACTAGTAATGGTTTAAAGAGGTTCTTTTTTCTATTTCCTTTTGTCCGAATCTCTCCTTTGATGTGGATATATTCTTTACGCAAATAAATTTGAATGCCAATCAACAGAAGTAATAGGACAGAGATGTGGATTAGGGGCTGGTTAAACTTTCCTGCTAAAAAACTCCCCAAAGAAGCCCCTATCACTCCTCCAATACTCCAAAAGCCGTGACTGCCAGTCATAATGTACTTTCCTGCCATTTTTTCAATGATTGCGGTAAGAGAGTTTAGTGCAATGGCAAAGACAGAACTTGTCATACCATAATAAAATAGTGCCACGGAGAGGAGCGTATAATTGGGTGCCAAAAATATACCGTAGAGTGAAGTGCCAAAGAGGATAAAGCCTATAAAGGTTTGGCGACCCACGCCCAGGATATCCGTAAGTCTATTGCTAAATGGGGTCATTACAAACGAACCTAAAGCTGCAAAAAAGAGGGCAGCACCCAGTTGACCTTCCGAAATTTTCAGTTTATCTACTATAAATGGTATATATACTATCCAAGTGCTAAAAACCAACGCAAAACAGGAGTAGATAAACGCAGGTGCGAAATATTTGCGCTCTCGAAAGAAGATTTTGAAAGATAGCATAGGGCGGAAAAAAATGAAGACAAAAGTAAGTAATAAAATAGTATTAATCATTCGTTTTTAAAATGTAAATACTTCTTTTCTCTTATAATTCAGCAGTTATAGTCTATTTTATTAAGTGATAATTTCCTTATTTGATAAGTTTTAGGTTCTTTAATTAAATAGAAAGTGGACAAATTTGTTTTTTTGGGGTAAAAAAATTAAAAAAGGGTAAAAATCCATTGTAACGTATTATTTTTGATATAACAGATCAAACACAACAGTTTTATTAGGTAAAGCGGAGGTTTTTATCTCAAATTATTATGTTTAAACTGATAATAGAAAGTTAATAAGTAAATCGATGAAAAACACCAATCAAAAGGTCCCCATGAGGGAAAAAATAGGTTATAGCCTTGGGGATAGCTCTGCGAACTTTGTGTTCCAGATTATGATGGTATTTCAAATGGGGTTTTATACCGACGTATTTGGAATATCTGCTGTAGCGGCTGGTAGTGTATTGCTTTTGGCCCGCGTATTTGACGCCTTTGTGGACCCAGTAGTGGGTATTCTATCTGACAGAACCAATACCAAATGGGGAAAATACAGGCCGTGGATTCTTTACACTGCCCTTCCTTTTGGTTTAATGTTTGTTTTGGCATTTACCACACCAGATTTTGATGAAAAGGGAAAATTCATCTATGCTGCCGTGACCTACACTTTGCTCATGACGCTTTATTCAATGATGAATACTCCCTATTCAGCTTTGCATGGCGTAATGACAAGCAACATTAAAGAGCGTACCAGCATCTCTTCCATCCGTTTTATTTTTGCTATGGGTGCTGCTTTTTTAGTGCAGGGCTTAACATTACCTTTAGTGAGCAAATTTGGACAAGGCGATGATCAAAAGGGATGGATGATGGCCACTGGTTTATTTGCGGTTGTTGCAATAATCTTCTTAATTATTACTGCCGTTTCTACCAAAGAGCGTATTACTCCTCCTCCAGGGCAGAAAACACCGATTAAAGAAGATTTAAAAGATATCTTCTCCAACAGTCCGTGGAGATCCATGTTTATTCTCACTCTGTTTTTATTCACCACACTCTCCATGTGGGGAAGTTCTTCCTTCTATTTTTTCAGTTACTACATGGATACGCAAGCCATCTATGATTTCCTTCAAATGTTTGGGCTCGCTCAAACTGAAGTGGTCAATAACGGTATCTGGTTTAAAGTTATGGATGCCTTTGGTTTAGTTGTGACAGGAGATCAGACCAATGCGTTTCATGTTGGGTTCAGTTTCTTCAACATGGTAGGTCAATTAGTTACCATTATTGGGGTGATTACACTTTCTCAGTTCTTATCTAACAGATTTGGTAAGAAGAGCACCTTTATGGTAGGTCTCTTTTTAACAGCGGTGTTCACTGCTCTCTTTTACATTGTTCCACCTCAAAGTGTCGGGTTGGCATTTACAATTAATATACTTAAGAGTATAGCATATGCTCCAACTATTCCATTGCTTTGGGCTATGATGGGAGATGTTGCTGATTTCTCTGAATGGAAGAACAACCGTCGTGCTACAGGTTTTGTCTTTGCAGGTATTGTCTTTGGATTGAAAGCAGGCTTGGGTGTTGGAGGTTGGCTGTTGGGAATTGTATTGAATGCGTTTGGTTTCGTAGCCAATGCAGTACAAACAGAAACAGCAATCCATGGAATTCGCTTATCAGTGAGTATTATCCCAGCGCTAATTTTTTTGATAGGGGTTATAGCATTGTATTTCTATCCAATTACAAAGAAATTTAACGAAGAGATACAGGAAGATCTTGCTGTTCGGAGAAGTAAATTTGTTGATTAGTAACTGTTATTAAAATAAGATATTATGAGAATTCTAGGTGGTCTATTGGTAGTCGTTTTTGTACTGATGGGATGTAACTGTCAGAAAGAGACTCAAGTTTCATCTTTAAAAGATGCATTGAAAGGGAAATTCACCATAGGTGCAGCATTAAATACGGAGCAGGTGGCTGGTCAAGATTCACAAGCTGTAGCTGTTGTTCTTCAGCAGTTCAACTCTATTGTGGCTGAAAATTGCATGAAGATGGAGAGCATTCAACCAGAAGAAGGCGTTTTTACTTTCGACGATGCCGATGCTTTTGTGCAATTTGGAGAAGATAATAACATGGAGATTATCGGGCACACTTTAGTGTGGCATTCACAAGCTCCCGACTGGATGTTCGTGGATGAAAATGGAGCCGACGTTTCTCGTGATGTGTTGATTGAGCGTATGCGTAACCATATTCAGACGACTGTAACTCGCTACAAAGGTCGTGTTAAAGGTTGGGACGTTGTGAATGAGGCAATGATGGACGATGGTAGCTGGAGAAAGAGTAAGTGGTATCAGATAATTGGACCAGAATTTATTCAGCTTGCCTTTGAGTTTGCCCATGAAGCCGATCCTGAGGCAGAACTATATTACAACGATTATGCCGTTTCAATTGCTGCTAAGTGTGATGGGATTTACAATATGGTTAAAGACCTTATTGATAATGGTGCGAGGGTTGATGGAGTGGGCATGCAAGGACATATAAGTATGAACGATCCCACTG
>CAZJDS010000094.1:0-8652 GCA_964544795.1 uncultured Alkaliflexus sp.
ATTTTATTGAGCAAGTACTTGGCAATGAGTCTCCCTGTTTTCTCCATAGCTTTAGCTGTTCCTGGACTCCTATTGGCATTTTTTGCGAAAAAAACATTAAGTTGATTTTGGAAAAGCTATCGTTTATAATTAAAAAGGGTTTTCATATGTAAGATATGCACAGTTTTAAAACAAATTCTAAGGCATAAAATAATGACCGAATTTTGGGAAGAAGAGTTTAAAGAGAAGCAGGAGATGTGGGGTTTTCAACCTGCTAAATCCACACTATTGGTAAATAACTTCTTTATCGAGCAAAATGTAAAAAATGTGCTTATCCCTGGTATCGGTTATGGACGAAATGCTCAAATATTTAGAGACAATGGAATGACAGTTACAGGAATTGAAATTTCCAAAACTGCCATTGATTTAGCAAAAAGATCATTTGGAAACGATTTGCTAATTCATCAAGGATCTGTAACGGAAATGCCATTTGACAAAAATCTGTATGACGGAATTTATTGTTACGCTTTAATTCATTTCTTGGACAAAGAAGAAAGAGAAAAACTAATTCAAGACTGCTATAATCAACTAACAGAAAGAGGATTTATGATTTTTGCAACTGTTTCAAAAGAAGCACAGCTTTATGGCTATGGAACTAACATCGGCAAAAACAGATTTGAACTAGCAGATGGGTTAAAAATGTTCTTTTATGACGAGCAAACGATACGAGAAGAATTTGGCGAGGTAGGTCTATTTGAAATAATAGCTGTGAACGATGTCTATCCTTTTTACCTAATAAAATGTAATAAAAGAACGAATAAATAGTCGTTAAAACCAATGTAAAACGTTGGTAATAAGTGGTTGAAATGGTTTTAGAAAACTAGATCGGATTGGAATTAAAAAGTGCAAAATCCATTTAAAGACCCAAAGGTACATCATAAGCCATCTCTTTACGCTTAAATAGATATTCTCCATAACGAACTGAAGCTAATACATCAACTCTTTTACGGATAGCTTCATAAACAGAACTTTCATTTAAAACGATGAAATTGGCTTGTTTTCCTACCTCTAAGCCATAACTCTCTTGAATATTTAAACAACGAGCGCCATTGTAGGTGATTAAATCAAAAATTGTTTTTATCTCTTCTGGAGACATAGTTTGCGCTAAGTGAATTCCATTGTCCAGAATATTCATCATATTGCCATTTCCCATTGGATACCATGGGTCGTTTATCGAATCTTGTGCAAAAGCAACATTAATTCCTGATTCGATGAATTCTTTCACCCTGGTTAATCCACGACGTTTAGGATAGGTGTCCTGACGACCTTGAAGATAAGCGTTTTCAGTAGGACAAGAGATAAAGTTCATCTTGCTCTTTTGGAATAAATCCATCATTCTAAAAGCATAGGAATTATCTGCTGAACCAAAGGAACAAGTATGACTTGCAGTGGTCCGAGTTCCATAGTCTTCCATAAGGACAAGGGCATTTAATAACTCCACAAAACGGGAATGTGTATCATCTGTTTCATCGCAGTGAACATCTATAAGTTTATCGTATTTTAAAGCAAGCTTAACGATATCATGAACGGACTTTTCTCCAAATTCTCTGGCAGGCTCATAATGTGGAATCCCTCCCACAATATCAGCCCCCATTTTAAGAGCTTCCTCTACTAATTCAACACCCCCTTTATACATGTACATCCCTTGCTGGGGAAAGGATACTATTTGAATATCAACGATATGTTTGAGTTCTTCTTTCATCTCCAACATAGCTTTTAGAGCCGTGAAGTTTGGATCCGTAACATCTATATGTGTGCGGATGTGTTGTACGCCTTGGGAAACCTCATCTTTAATTCCCTTAAGAGCAAGTCTTTTTACACTTTCTACCGTCAAGGTTTCTTTAAATTTTGGCCACAATTCAATAGCCTCAAACAGAGTGCCGGAACCAGCTCCTTCTTGCCCAAGTTCAGACAGTGTATATACATAATCCAAATGCAAATGTGGATCTACATAGGGCGGAAGAACCAACTTGCCTTTCAAGTCAATTTCTTCATCACATTTTGGCAAATTAGTCCCGATATGAGTGATTTTTCCATTTTCAACCACCATTTCGGTTGCTGTATCGTTGCGATATATCTTTGCATTAAAAAACTTTTTTTTCATCTTGAACTAATTTTTTGTGAATAAATATTACGTGTAATAACTTCTGAAAGCAATTTCTATTTTCTTTATTCGAAGTAATCTTCAAGTTACGGAAAATTGGTTAGTTATCAACAATTTATAAACTTTAAATTGCATGTTTATCTGCAGTGAAGTAGAGTTTGTGTAACCAGAGAAAGAGAAGCTCAATGTAGATAAGAAAAAGAGAAGCGCGACAAAGCTAAAGCGTTATAAAAATAGATTTTCTTTCAATATTCTGAATATTTCTTGTTTTATGTCCTTTGCCTTGGGTATCCTCCAATAACAGGATTTCACCACCTTTGAAAATTCTTTTTTCACCCAGCGAAGTTTCAATTTCAATTTCGCCATCTAATAATAGGACATATTGTTTTTGGGGTGCAGTATGGTAATCGTAATCGTAACTTGGTTTTACCTTTCTGAAGATTATTTCTTTAACGGGGATTTTAGCAGAGAGAAATCCAATTTCTCCATCATTCTTTAAAGGCATTTCAATATCCTCGAAGTGACTTTCTCCGCTTTTATCACTATAAATTCTCGTAATTTTAAATATGGTTCTATTTAAAAATAAATCGGTTTGCTTCTTCAATCTCTTCTTGAGAGATGCTATGCAGCTTACCATCATACACCTTCATATGTACTTTTGCATCCATTTTCTTTAGGATGTCGGCACTTTCTTTTACACGTTCGATGGGTACATGTGGATCAGGATTTCCAGTGCCGATAAAGATGGGCGTTCCGTTAAAGTTGCCAGAGTAGTTCTCTTGATATATTTTGTCACCAATCAGCCCACCCGTAAATGCCGCAACACCTCCAAATTTTTTGGTATGACGTGTAACAAACTCCAGTGCTAGACAAGCTCCTTGGGAAAATCCTAGAAAGTAAGTGTTTTCTGCGGTGATACCTTGTTTAGAGACTTCATCTATTATTTCGTTTAATAAATCAAGTGCAGAAGAAAGCCAAGGCTCATTTTGCTCAGGTTTAGCCATAAAGGAGTGTGGATACCAGCTGTTATTGGTTGCCTCGGGTGCGAGCAAGGCATATTCAGACACATTGAAATGTGAAGCAATCCCTAAAATATCTCGGGCATCTGCTCCACGACCATGTATCATAATTAACGCCTTTTTAGCTTCTTTTAAAGCTTTGCCTGCCGATTGTATATTCTTCTTGTGCATGTTACTTGTTTTACGTTTGAAGGTCAGGGAGACCTTTTTCAATCTCACCCCGCATCGCTTTATATTGATCGGGTAATTGCAGCGAACTTCCCAGATTTTCTACCGTCTCATCCGTTGCAAACCCTGGATTGTCCGTGGCAATTTCAAAGAGTACGCCGCCTGGCTCGCGAAAATAGAGCGAAAAGAAATAATCCCGATTAATTTTTTCGGTGATGTGAAGTCCTCTTTCTACAATTTTCTCTCTAATCGCCATCAAGTCCTCTTCATCTTTAACCCGAAATGCAATGTGATGATTAGTACCCCCAGCATTTACACCTCTTTGGGCTTGTGGCACTTCCAATAGATCAATGATCGCCGCATTTTCTATAGCATCGGTCTGATAGCGGTATAAATTATCATCTTGTTCCATCAGTTTGTAACCAAATACTTCGCTTAAAATCGCTGCAGTGGCTTTAATGTTGTTGAGAGTTAATGTAACCGTATGAAATCCTTTAATCGCTACATCAGCTTTTATTTCCGTAATTTCTCGTCCTTTTCGCTCATCTTTATGTTTGGCTTCAATCAAATTGAGCCACAATCCATCAGGGTCTTGAAAAGCAAGATGTCTTTCTTCGAATCGTTCACTAATAATATCGTGGGTAGTATTGAGTTTTTCAAAGCGAGATTTCCAGAATTCCAAGCTTCCTTTTGGAACAGAATAGCCGATTTCCGTAGCCATACCCGCACCGTTCTTTCCTTGTCTAACATTTGCCCACGGAAAAAAAGTAAGGATGGTTCCAGGATTGCCTACCTCGTCCCCAAAATAGAAATGGTAGGTTTGTGGATCATCAAAATTAACGGTCTTCTTGACCAAACGAAATCCTAGCGTTTTGGTGTAAAAGTCGTAATTGCGCTGGGCATTACCTGCAATAGCTGTGATGTGATGCAGTCCTAATATTTTACTCATAATCTTTAATTTAAACTTCCTTTACAAATTGAACTTCAGCGCTAATTTTAACTTCGTTGCCAACCATAACGCCTCCTGCTTCCAAAGCAGCATTCCAGTTTAAACCAAAGTCTTTGCGATCTATTTTCCCATTAACAGAGAAACCTGCTTTTTCGTTACCGTAAGGATCTTTCATAAAACCTCCAAATTCAGCATCTAATGTAATCTCTTTGGTAACTCCTTTAATCGTCAAATTACCAACCAATTTATACTCATCATCATCCACCTTTTTTAAGGAAGTGCTTACAAAAGTAATTTCTGGATGCTTTTCTACTTCAAAAAAATCAGGTCCTTTTAGGTGTGCATCCCTATCATTATTGTTGGTTGATATGGAACTTACATCAATGTTAACTGAAATAGGGGATTTGGTAAAATCTTCTCCATCAATAGAAGCTTGAAATACTTTAAACTCTCCTTTTACATTAGAAATCATTAGGTGTTTTACCTTAAAAGTAATTTCGCTGTGTGTTGGGTCTATTGTCCATTTTGTTGTTGTCATAGTAGTTCTTTTTTTAAGTTATGATACAAAGTTGTCTTTATAATTTAATCATTAAGATACAAAATTAGCGGCAAACAGAGGTTAAGATATTACACTATTCTGTATTTGAGTTGTGATTTAAAATATCTAACATCAAGATGCCATTAGGATTCTTCAAGTCTATCTTATAAGAATGCTATTCTGTTTATCATGCTATTTAGAAATTCCAAATCCGTTCTATTTCTTATTGAATGATGGATATGGAATAAATTCAGTAGCATCCCCTTCAATTTTAGGGAATAATTGTTTCTTCCATTTCTGTTTGGCTTCTTCAATGCGTTCTTTACTTGATGAAACGAAGTTCCAATCAATAAATCGCTCTTCGGGGAACGGCTCACCACCAAAAATATAGATGGTGCTATTTTCTTGAATGGTAAATTCACAAAGTTTGCTCTCTTTTGCCACTAACAATTGTTTAGGATCATAAATATTTCCTTCACTTTCAATGGCTCCTTCAAGAATATACAAACCCGCCTCTCCATAAAGATCATTGCCAATATTTACGGTCTGTTTTGTCTTGCTTTTTATTTCAATCATAAACAGCTTGCTAAAAACCGGAACGGGCGATTTTTTGCCAAAGGCTTCACCTGCAACCAATTTAAACTGCAAGTCTCTGTCGGTCCAGCTTGGAATTTCCCCTTCCTCAATATGGGAAAACTTGGGTTCCATCTCCTCGCGATCTTTGGGTAATGCCACCCAAATTTGCAAACCGTGCATATATAATTGAGAGTCCCGTAAATATTCAGGCGTTCGTTCAGAATGAACAATCCCTTTCCCTGCTGTCATCCAGTTTACTGCTCCCGGCTTTATTTCCACTTCATTACCTAAAGTATCGCGGTGCATAATACTGCCTTCAAACAAAAAGGTAAGGGTTGAAAGTCCAATGTGCGGATGTGGTAATACATCAAAGTTCTCCCTCTCATTTAATTTAACTGGTCCCATATGGTCAATGTAAATGAAGGGTCCGACCATTCTTTTTTGCCTGAACGGCAATAATCGCCCCACCATAAATTTTCCTATGCTGGCCGCTCTTTCTTCTATAATCAGTTTGACATTTGACATGATGCGTGAAGGTTTAATTTATAATAAATGCACTTGAAGTAAAGTCTATATCACCTGTCGCTATTTTTTCTAGTCCAAATAGAACCATTTTTGGTAGTGAATTTTTCTAGTTTGCCTTTTGCAGATAGCTCATTTAATTGCTTTTCACTTTCGTCTCTTGGCGTTCCAGAAAGTTCGGAAAACTCTTTTGCAGTGAGCGTTGGATATTTTGAGAAAAGTGTTTCCCAGTTTTTACTGTATTCACTTTTTGTGATATTGGCATTCAACTTTAGAATGGCCATTTCGTAAAAGGCATAGGGTCTTGCACCATAAATGATTTCTTTATTCTCAGCATCATCAAGAACAAAAACAGTTGGGAATCCTCTTACACCCAGTTCTCTCCCCAATTTTAAATCCTCTTTAAACAACGCTATTGCGCTGCCTTCAAAATCGCTTTTAAACTGCTCCATATTTAATCCTACTTTTTTTGCAGCTACTTCTATATGCTCCCATTTTGCAATATTTTTCTTTTGTAGGAAAACCATTTCTCTGATTTCTCGAAGAAATAGAATTGCTTTTTCGTTGTCCTGCATTTGTGCTGCCTTAAATGCAATGGATGGTTGATAAGATGAATCTAAAGGGTCTTCTAACCATAGATCGCCATCAATAGGCATATCGTAATGAACACTCACTTCATCCCAGTGTGATGCCACATCTGTAGGTTCTCCAATACCGCCGCTATTGTAACTCCAATCGGGTAATAAACCTCCCATTCTGTATTCTATTTCAATGGCATTACCATATTCTAATTTGAGCTTACGCAATTGGGGTTCTATACCCCAGCAGGATGAACAAATAGGATCGGTGAAATAAACCAATTTTACGGTTTTCTCAGTTGACGGCATTTTACTTTGCGTTGTAGTCACGTTAGTTCCTTCAGTTGATTCACACATTCCAGTTTCTATATCGCATATAAGCGGATTATTATTTGATTTTTCGTTGTTCATATTATTTGTTTTTGTTTGTCCTTGGCAAGCTGTAATGCTTACCAAAGAAATTAATAATGCGGTGAAATTGATTTTAAAAGCCATACGTTATTTAGTTTATTTCTTCTCTACTACATTCTTTGATGAACTTTTGATTTAACGAAGTTTAATTTCTTACTAACAGTACAAATATACAATGAAGTTAGTGTATATTTGCTATGGATTTCCTTTTGGGAAGTGGTTCCCTTTAGGAAACTACCTTGGTTATTTAAAGATTAATTTGGTGCTTTTATCTAAATTGAAAGTAATGAAAAAACAATCAGTAATAAACGATACGCCAGTTTGTCAAGTTCGGATGCAAGCCATTAGCGATACGATGAGCATTTTGTCTGGAAAATGGAAGTTCCATATTTTGGGAACTCTGATAGAAGGCAGCAAGCTGGGATTTATGGATTTGATGCGTGAAGTGAATGGCATCGGGACTAAAATGCTCTCCAAGGAACTTCAAGATTTGGAAATGAACCACTTGATTAGTCGTACAGTTATGAATACGAAACCCATAACTGTTGAGTATTCGCTTACAGAATACGGTAAGACACTTTCACCGCTTATTAATGAATTGGCAAAATGGGGCATTGCATATAGAGAGTCTGTTTACGGCTTAAAGTAAGATGAAATCGTATACAATTCTCGAAATAACGTCACTCTATAAATTGTGACGCCAAACAAAGAAAGTTAGCAATGTTATGAAAACGGTATTTGTTGAAAAAAATATTTTAGTTTACTTCCTCCGAAGTTGCAAACTCCTCCATTCTTGTGATCAAATTATTCTCAACGGTATATATCTGAACCCATTTTTGCTTCAATTCTCTTCCTGAACGTTTGACTCTTTGGTGTTCTTGACCTAATACAACTACCATATTTCCGTCAACAATATATTGCTGAGGTTCAAACTTAATGATTTCAGTTCTTTCTAAGATATTGGTGAAAAAAGTTCTTATACCTTCTTTTTTTTCAAAAACTCCTTCAGGAATAATTTGTGTACCATGATAAATCCACAATGTATTGTCAGAAACAGTTTCAACGAGTTTGTCTATATCGCCATTACCAAAAGCTAAGAACATTTTCTCTACGACTGTTTTTGCAGATTTTTTCATTTGTCTATAATTTGTTTTTTAGTTGCCACATGGAACTCGCCAAGATAATCATTAGCTGCGCTGATCTTCGATTCTCCTTTGTGAGAAACTTTCTCATGGCTCGTTTCATAGAAGAAAAATATCAGTTATTACTCGAAAAGAGATCAAAAGTTGGAATTTCTTAGTTGGTTTATTTTATGGGGCTGTATCAGTTTAACCAATAAAAAAGCAACATCGCAAAATTGAGAGCTCATCACGATTTAAATTCTACAACAACCATGGATCATCATTAGGTGCTATATAATTATTTGTATTTGTATCTATCTCTACTCCAGAATCTACTGGCATAGTTGGGATATTTAATTCTGGATGCATATTGTTGGCTTTGATTTGATTTTCTCGAGAATCTCTCTTTGGGAGATCCAGATCCACATCCTCCATTGAAATATTCATTGCTGCGGCTACTCCCTTGCCATATTCTGGATCTGCTTGGTAACAATGGTAAATATGCCGGTGTTTTATTTGAAGCGTTGAATCACCCATGTTTCTGGCTGTATTGTCAAATAATACTTGCTGCTGATCCGGGGTCATGGCTCTAAAAAGAAGTCCTGGCTGAGTGAAATAGTCTGAATC
>CAZJDS010000095.1:0-8497 GCA_964544795.1 uncultured Alkaliflexus sp.
GATGTGGCTTTGGAAACTGCCGACATCGCCCTCATGGGCAATAAGCTGCATGTTTTGCCTTTTGCAATAGGCCTAAGTCGTAAAACACGCCGCATCATTAAGCAAAATGTTTGGATCAGTCTGGGCGTAGTTGCGCTACTTATCCCTGCAACTATTTTTGGATTTGCGAATATGGCAGTGGCGGTAGTCATCCATGAAGGCTCAACGCTGGTGGTGGTTTTTAATGCGCTGCGGTTGTTAAGGTATAAGAAGTAGGTCATTGGCTCTTATATTAATGATATTGACAGAAGGTGTATCTTTGTATCGCCTCAATCATCATTGTTAGAGCCGTGTGTCGTGAAATAGAATAGAGAACCTCTATCCTTAAGAGAATGATTTTACGAAAAGCGTTTTTCTCTGAGCAGCCAATTATTTGGAATATTCTACAGCAGGCCATTGCGCAAAGAAAAAATGAGGGCAGTGACCAATGGCAGAATGGCTATCCCAACGAACAAATAGTTCATGACGACATAGCCAACGGTTACGCTCATGTGCTTGTAGAAAATAGTGAAATCATCGCTTATGCCGCTATTATTTTTGGGATAGAACCTGCTTACGAAAATATTGAAGGGAGATGGCTTACCCATGACGATTATGTGGTTGTGCATCGTGTGGCTACATCCAATGAAGTAAAGCGGAAAGGGATTGCAACACATCTATTTAAAATGATAGAAGAGTTAACTGTCGAGCAAAAAGTGTACAGTATTAAAGTGGACACAAACTTCGACAATGTTCCAATGATTAAGATATTGAGTAAGTTAGACTACACTTATTGTGGCGAAGTCTTCTATGACGGCGTACCTCGAAAAGCGTATGAAAAAGTATTGTAGTTTTTTATATTGCTTGTTATAAACTTTTCTCGCGTCTCACTATTCTCACAATACGGTTATATACGATTCCCGATAAATTCCAGGAATATCCACCACTTGTGTTTATAAACTGAATAATGACCGTATCAATATCTTTGTGATACCTGGCAATACTGGAGTATCCTGGTAATAATCCTGTATGTTCATATACATAAATAGATGAATAAACAGCTTGTTCATTATCATTTAGCAAAGAGCCATCGTTCAATGCCCTCAAGAATATTCCCACATCCTCAGCTGTGGCTACCATTGAGCCTGCAGGGTTTATAAAATCACTCTTCTTTAAATCGTCTTTATAACCAACATCGTATCCACTCATAACATCGTCTAAATCCACTTCACTAAGCAAACTATAAGTATTCTTCAGCCCAAACGGTGTCAAAATTTCCCTTTTGATATATTGGTGATGGCTATATCCCAATGTTTTATCAAGGATTTCGCCTATCAACAAATAATTTGTATTGGAATACCTGTACTTTTTGTCAGGCACAAAGTCAGCAGGCTTATCCAGCACCAACTCCAGATTTTCTCTATTGGCTTTCGGTGGGTCTTCCCAATAATTAGGGGTGTCGGTAAAATTGGGAATACCACTCCGATGTTGCACCATCATTCTCAAGGTAATTTTATCAGCATTTTCAATTCGCCCCACCCATTCCGGCAAGTATTCAGCGAGTGTTTTATCCAAAGACAATTGGTTGTCATTTACCAATTTAGCAACAGTAACCGCAACATATAGCTTGCTAATACTGGCAATTTTGAACAATGAATGAGGCTCTGTAGGTGTTCTTTTCTCCCTATTTTTCCAACCAGCAGCATAAAAGGCTGGTTCCTTTCCTCCTTGGTCCACGTAAACAATCATTCCATCCAATCCATAACCAATTGCTTCATCTACTTGTTCTTGAACTGTGTCAGGTAGTGGTGAAATCCAAGCTTTCAACAAAATCCATGGTATGTAGAATAAAGAGGTTATGCTTGCAATAATAAATACGATTCTGAGTATTCGCTTTATTTGTTTCCTCTTCATCTGTAAATATTTTGTTTTTTAAAGAATACTATAAAAACGCTTTTTAGTATGAAAAATTTGGCCAATATAGAAAAAAAGTCAATATAGTTATAGTTCTGATCTCAAGAAATAATGAAACTTTGGTCAGCACATTAAATGAAGAAGACGCTTGGCACCATACAAATTTAGACACAACAAAAGAATTATTTTCAATTACAATAACCGACAATTATATTTTTTTTTTGGCAGGCTGGATATTGAGTTTTTTAAACAGCTATCTTTGCTGTATTCAACATTTAAAGCAGACTCTTGAAAGACCTCTTACTTATCACGCCTCCATTTACACAGTTGAATACGCCTTATCCTGCAACGGCCTATTTGAAAGGATTTTTAAATACCAAAAACATAAGCTCTTATCAAATGGATTTGGGCATTGAGGTCATTCTTGAGCTGTTTACAAAAAAAAGCTTTGAATCTATTTTTCAGGAAGCGTTTCAAAACAACAAAATAATTTCAGAAAATTGCCAGCGTATTTTTGCTTTAAGAGCTGATTATTTTGTGGTTTTAGATGGTGTTATTCAATTCCTGCAAGGCAAAAACCCAACCTTTGCACGTCAAATTTGCACCAGAAAACTTTTACCTGAAGCGTCCCGTTTTCAAAATTTGGATGACTTGGATTGGTCTTATGGTTCTATGGGCATTCAGGATAAGGCAAAACACTTAGCGACCTTATATCTCGAAGATCTATCTGATTTTATTGTGGAATGTGTGGATGAGAATTTTGGGGTAAGCAGATATGCTGAGCGTTTAGGTCGAAGTGCCAACTCTTTTGATGAGTTGTATCAGTTCTTGCAAGCCGACAATACGCATATCGATAAAATCACTTTGAAAATACTCGATGAAAAGCTACAGGTAATAAAGCCTAAATTGGTCTGTTTTTCAGTTCCCTTTCCAGGAAATTTGTACAGTTCGTTTAGATGTGCGCAACATATTAAAGCCGCGCATCCTCATATCAAAGTAGCGATGGGCGGCGGTTTTCCCAATACGGAATTGCGCACGCTAAAAGATGTAAGGGTTTTTGAGTTTTTTGATTACATCACTTTAGATGATGGAGAATTGCCTATTGAATTGTTGGCAAAGCACACCTGTGGTAAAGAAAACAATGCAAGTGATACCTTTAAACGCACGCTTCTCTTGGAAAACGGAGAAGTGTCCTATAAAGATACCTCTACAAAACAAGATTACAAACAAGCTGAAGTGGGCACGCCCGACTACTCTGACTTAAGGCTGGATGAATACATTTCAGTCATCGAAATCGCCAACCCGATGCACAGTCTTTGGAGCGATGGACGGTGGAACAAGCTCACTATGGCGCACGGCTGTTATTGGAGAAAATGCGCTTTTTGTGATGTGTCGCTTGATTATATTCAGCTCTATGAACCGAACACCGCCATAGCGCTGGTTGACCGCATGGAAGCATTGATTGCTCAAACAGGCGAAACGGGTTTTCACTTTGTGGATGAAGCGGCACCACCAGCTTTAATGAAGGCTTTGGCTTTGGAGATTTTAAAAAGAAAGCTCACCCTTACGTGGTGGACCAATGTTCGGTTTGAGAAAAGCTTTACCCAAGACTTATGTCTTTTGTTAAAAGCATCGGGTTGCATAGCGGTTTCTGGCGGATTGGAAGTAGCATCGGATAGGTTACTGGCATTAATTAATAAAGGAGTGACCGTTGAGCAAGTAGCACGCGTGACACGGAATTTCACCAACGCCAATATCATGGTGCACTCTTATTTAATGTATGGCTTCCCTACTCAAACGGTTCAAGAAACGGTGGATAGCCTGGAGATGGTGCGTCAGCTTTTTGAAGAAGGGATTGTACAATCGGGCTTTTGGCATCAGTTTGCCTTAACAGCGCACAGTCTGGTGGGATTAAATCCGACTCACTATGGTATTGAGCCCATTTTAAAAGAGATTACATTTGCCAATAATGATGTTGATTTTATGGACAAAACGGACATTGATCATAGTCAATTCAGTTTTGGTTTGAAAAAGTCTCTCTTTAATTTTATGCTTGGCATTGGGTTTGAATTGCCGCTTCAAGATTGGTTTGATGTTAAAATTCCAAAGACCAAAATAAACAGCAATTTCATACAAACTTGTTTGGAGTCAGACCCCTATCTCAGCATTCAATCCAATGCAAAAGTTATTTGGCTGGGCGGAATGCCATGGGTAAAAGAGCAAACCAAAAAGATGAAAAACAGCAACCAGCAGACTCTTCAATTGACTTTTCACGATAAACGAGAATCGTTTCAAATCAGCATAGAAAAAGAGAAAGGAGAATGGCTATTTAATACCCTACCCACCCTTTCGCCATCCTGTGATAAACTGCGCAGTTATGGAGATCTTAAAGTAGATTATGAAACCCATTTTGACAGTTTTGAGCTCTTTTGGTATGCAACAGCCATTCAGAAATTGAGAGAGTTTGGCTTGCTGGTGGTGTGAAGGATTTGATTCTTAAATAGGAGAGATAATTATAGCTATGGGAATAGCTAACAACATTAAATACCTTAACATTAATGAATAAACAACAAATAGGGGCAACAGCCTATCAATACGCTTTAATAATAATTCTTTTGGCAGCCTTAGCTTATAGCGGAGGCAGAGATTTTTTATTTCAAAAAGATAGAGCAGAAGTCGTTGTGACTTTAGAAGAGATTCAAGAGATTTATCCCGCAGCAGCCTATTTTATTCAAAATAGACATGGAATATTTGATGTTTATAACAATGATCGTGATAAGATAGGGTCAGCACTTCTTTCATCCGATTACTCCCAACCATTTGGTTACGGTGGCATTGTTCCGCTATTGATAGGTGTTAATGACAATTTAATGATTACCAAAATTATTTTATTGACGAATAACGAGACCAGTGACTACATCGAAGCTATATATGGTAATGAGTTTATCGGCAAATGGCAGGGAGTTAACTTAGAGGAGGCTATGCAGCTTCAAGTTGATATTGTATCTGGGGCTACCCACACAAGTGAAGCAGTTATAGAAGGCGTCAGAAACACTGCATCTTCGGTGATGAAGTCTGATGCATCCGTTATCACAGAACCCAACATTTGGGCATTGATTAAGGATCTGCTGTTTTTAAGTCTGATGGCGCTATCTTTAGTGGTGGTCTTCAAAAAAGGAACAGCGAAGTACCGCACGATTTATCTGTTTTTGGTATTGGCTATCATGGGCTTAATCCTAAATAAGGCACTCTCTGTTCAGTTACTACACGGATGGCTATTGGATGGCTTTTCATGGCGAGCTAATTGGCAAAGTAGCGTAGTATTTCTTTTAGCGTTAGTCATTTCATTTATTGGCAAGCGCAAATTTTACTGTAACTACCTCTGTCCGATGGGGGCATTACAAGAGCTAACCAATAAATTCACACCTTTCAAAAGAAGAAAACTCCCAACTCGGTTTAAGGGTATAACTGCAAAGGAGATATACTTGACGCTTATTGGAGGCGCTTTGTTGTTAGGGTTTTCGCCCGAATTGTCTTATTTAGAGCCTTTTATGTTTTTCTCATTTCGCATAGTGGGCGTTGGACTTATCTTCTTCGGTTTAGCGGTTGTTGTATTGTCACTTTTTTATAGCAAACCCTGGTGTTCAGTCTGTCCTACAGGATGCCTATTAGATACAATATCCTATCAAAAAGCCAAAAATAGTAAATCTTAGAATTTTAAAATCATGCAAAAAAGTAAATACTTAAACCTTGTTCTGGCCACCGTAATATTGGTGATGGCAATTCTTTTGTCCACCAAAAAGGATGGTTCAGACAAGCTCTCCACGGTACCAGCAGTAGCTGAGAACATTCAGATGGCAGCATCGCATAATGTAACAGCGGCTCCATTTACGAAACGATCTTTGGGCATTAGAGCAGAGCTGCATCCCAAACCCGCAGCGGTAATAGGCTCGTATGATAAAGCGGGTAACCCTAATATGATGACTGCTGCGTGGATAGGCATTTGCAACTCTAACCCGCTAAGTATAGCGGTCTCAATGCGCCCCGCTACCTATTCGCATGGCAATGTGACAGAGTCAAAATCTTTCACCGTCAATATCCCCTCCTCCGAATTGGTTAAGTATGTGGATTATGTAGGTCGATTTTCGGGAAAAGATGTAGATAAATTTAAAGAGACTGGTCTCACGCCTGTAAAAGGTGAGTTTGTAAATGCTCCTTACATAAAAGAATTCCCCATTGTTATAGAGTGTGAGGTTACAGAGTATTATGATCTCGGTTCGCACAGGCAGTTTATCGGAAAAGTTATAGATGTAAAAGCGGATGAGGCCATTTTAAATGCACAAGGTAATATAGATATGAATTTGTTGAACCCGCTTATTTATGCAGGTGAGAGTTATTATGAAACAGGACGCCTCGTAGCAAAAGTTGGAGAGGCTTTGAATGAAATAGATGGCAAACCATTTGTTCCTACTTATAAACAGTGGTTTGAGAATGAAACATTAGAGATAATACATAACAGAAAGAGTGTGCGCCATTTTACCAACCAGCCTGTTTCAAAGGAGCAGATAGAGACCTTGCTAAGGGCGGGCATGGCAGCTCCAACAGCAGTCAATAGGCAACCTTGGGTGTTTTATGTGGTTACGCAACGTGAGATATTAGATGCACTAAGCCAACAGTTGCCATATGCTAAGATGTTGTCGCAGGTACAAACTGCCATCGTGGTATGTGGCGACATGGAAAAAGCTGGCAATCTAAAAGATAAAGGCTATTGGGTGCAGGACTGCTCGGCAGCCACAGAGAACATACTTCTTGCCGCAGAGAGTATTGGTTTGGGCGCTGTATGGACGGCTGCATATCCCTATGATGAGAGAACAGAAGTGGTTATAAAAGCGCTTAACCTACCCGAGAATCATCTACCCTTGAACGTTATACCCATAGGTTACCCTACAGGAGAAGACGTGCCTAAAAATAAGTGGAAACCTGAAAACATCATTTGGCAATAGAGGGCGTGATTCTACACCAATGATGAATCCACCTTTACCTAAAATGTGTGACTCTAAATTTATAAAAAATGGCAGTTCATCTTCAGTAACGTTTTATATTGAAATCAATTCTGGAGATTTAATTGAGCTATGTAGGTTAATATTTCTAATAGAGTTAGATTAGGAATGTGAAAATTAGAAGCGAAGTGAAAATTTAAATAAGATTCTATATGAGCAACAATGATATATTACGGCGCATTCGTTATCTGTTTGACTTTAGTGATCTCAAAATAATTGAGCTTTTTAAATTAGCCAATCATGATGTTAGTAGAGCCGATGTGTGCAACTGGTTAAAAAAAGAAGATGACCCTTTATTAAAAGAAATTACAGATAAAGAGCTGGCCACATTCCTTAATGGATTAATCATAGAAAAACGTGGAAAAAGAGAAGATCCTCTTCAAGAGCCTGAAGATAGATTGAGTAACAATATGATCCTTCGGAAACTGAAAATTGCATTGGACTTGAAAACAGATGATATTTTAGATCTATTCGCCTCAATAGATAAAAAAATAAGCAAACATGAGTTAAGTGCTTTCTTCCGAAGCCCTACTCATCAGTCTTATCGACCTTTTATGGATCAATATCTTAGAAACTTTTTGAATGCTTTGCAAGCGAAAAGCAAGAATTAGTTGGGAATGTTTCTCGTTCCTATGCTGCCCTAAAAATAGATCGCTAATCGCTAAAGAAGATTTCGGTTTTTAAGGTGTAAAGTTCAATTCAATTAATTGACAATATTAAATTTGCAGGTTATAAATTGGAAAGAAGAAGACAATACCTTAAAAGAAGTTTCAAGTTTTAAGAGTTTTATAGAAGCGTGGCCGGTTATGATTATGGAGCTATGGTGGCAAAAAAAATGAATCACCATCCCAAGAGAAGAGATGTTGTAATCCATAAATATAACTTTAACTGCATATGAAATTGGCAATATCAAACGAACTTGTTCAAACCAAAAAAAACCTGCAATTCAACTATTACGTTGATTTGCAGGTTTTTGTGGTGTTTTTTGGTTTTTCTAAAACCTTAAAAGTGGAGCTGGAGGAACTTGTTTCACCTCTGATTTAAAGCTCTTTAGATGTCGTGTGTAGCATTGTGTGTAGCAATAAAATTATTTTCACTTTTATTTAATAATAGTGAAATAATTATGTTTTGCCCTAGAATTCTCTGCTTCTGCCGTAAACTTAGTAACAAAAATTCAACGGTGGATTAATTTTCTGTATTTCTTCACTTTTGGTTTGTTTTGGTCTTTTTGAGTGTTTCTAAATTGAATATTTACGCTTTTTAACTAAATTGTAAAAATATTTAGATATGGAAAGTTTTTCTATAGTTTGAATGAGTTCTAATTATTATTATTTCCTTGCACAATACTTATAATCGTATTATGTGTATAAATATATTAGCTGCAAGGCAAGTACGTAATCGAAAATAGTTATAATATAAGTTCCATAAACCTACTGTGTTTATGGATATATTTTTAACAAGGATGTCAACTGCTACCACTTACCGATAAAAAACGATACCACCCT
>CAZJDS010000096.1:0-8404 GCA_964544795.1 uncultured Alkaliflexus sp.
CATTCTACTGGAAGTTATTGGAAAGTAAAATTTCATTCGTTGGTAAAAATCTTGGGTGAAAAGATGTTCAGAAAGTGAAAATCAACCTTTTAAAGTAGAAGAGGATTAAGCAAGAACGTGCTTTTATATTTAAACGGCTATCTAATTAGCCAAGCTTAAAGGTTTCTAAATTTACTCTATTTTCAGGTTTTGAACCTCTTAATATTGATAGAATTTCTATCAGTAAATAACTCCATAAATTAACCTTTTTTGACATGGGAATGACGAAGTTTTGACCTATATTTGCAACTAACTTTGATTAGTTATGCCCTTTTGACATCTAATACGGGAATTCAATTATGAGTAACACCGCAGCAAAAAGGAAACTACGCAGTTCGTATGCCACCACGATTATAAGTATATCGTTGGTGCTTTTTCTTTTAGGGATTATAGGTTTTCTAATGCTTAACGCAAATCGGCTGTCGGTTTATGTTAAAGAAAACCTTGGGTTTACAGTGCTTATTAAAGACAACTCACGTGAAGCAGAAGTGATGCGTCTTCAAAAGATATTGAATGCTGCACCCTATGTGAGAGTGGCAGAGTATATTAATAAAGATCAAGCTGCAGAGGTGCTGCGAGAGGAATTGGGCGAAGACTTTGTAGAGTTTTTAGGATACAATCCTTTGTTGGCATCCATAGAAGTAAAACTTTCGGCGGCATGGGCCAATCCCGACAGTATGGCACGCATTGAATCTCAAGTAATGAGTTTTCCAGAGGTAAAGGAAGTTTATTATCAAAAAAACTTGTTGGAAGCCATCAATGATAACGTTCGTCGTATTTCTATTATTTTAGCCGTTTTTAGTGGGCTGCTGTTACTTATAGCTATGGCTTTAATTAACAACACCATTCGTCTGTCGGTCTATTCACGTCGATTCTTGATTAGAACCATGCAGTTAGTGGGTGCTACAAGAGGTTTTATTCGACGGCCGTTTTTGTTTAAAAGTATATTACACGGATTAGCAGGAGCCACCATTGCTATTTTATTACTTTCCACAGTTATTTATGGATTGAGTAATGAGTTAGATGGGGTTATTGGCTTTTCAAATATTATGATGATTGGCGTTTTGTTTGCATTTGTGGTGCTGGTTGGAATTGTCCTTACTCTTTCCTCAACTTTCTTTGCAGTAAACAAATATCTGCGCTTACGAACCGATGAATTGTACTACTGATTAAAATTTTATAGAATGTCCAAAAAAGAAGTTTCAAAAAACGTACTTCCCGAAAAGAAGATCGACATGGCGCTGGATAAAGAAAACTACATTCTTTTGGCCATCTCTTTTGTAATTGTGATTGTGGGCTTTATCTTGATGATAGGTGGAGGAAGTGACGATCCTAATGTGTTTAATGAAGCTGTTTATGGGTTTCAGCGTGTCACACTTGCGCCTATGGTGGTTCTATTTGGTTTTGTTTTTGCCATCTATGCCATTATGAAAAAGCCAAGTGTGGACAAAAAGAAATAATCGAATCTTATAGTAATTAATCAATTTTTTATGAGTTGGATTGAAGCACTAATTCTTGGATTGATCCAAGGATTAACCGAGTTTTTGCCTGTCAGCAGCAGTGGGCATCTTGAAATAGGGAAGTATTTGCTGGGTGTAGAACCAGGTGACAATTTGATTTTTACAGTGATGGTGCACGGAGCCACGGTTTTAAGTACTTTGGTCGTATTTCGTAAAGATATCATAAAACTATTAACAGGACTGTTTCAGTTTCAATGGAATGAAGAGACGCGGTATATCATGATGATAGTTGTCTCTATGATTCCCATTGCCATTGTGGGGCTCTTTTTTAAAGACGCTGTAGAGGCTGTATTTGACTCTCCAAAGATTTTAACAATTGTCGGTTTTATGTTGCTTATTACCGCATCTGTGTTAGCAATCGCATATTATCGTAAGTCAGGCGATAAAGATATTTCGTTCGGTAGTGCTTTTATTATTGGTATAGCACAAACCATTGCAGTTATGCCTGGTATTTCACGATCGGGTGCTACTATTGCAACTGGATTGATTTTAGGAACTAAAAAGGAGAGTGTCGCTAAGTTCTCTTTTCTAATGGTGCTGGTTCCTATTTTGGGTGAAAACTTTTTAAGTATTCTTAGTTATCAAGCCCCTGCGGATGTTTCTGCAGCAGGTGTAGGTGTTTTACCGTTGGCAGTAGGTTTTGTTGCTGCTTTTATTTCAGGGTTACTGGCTTGCACATGGATGATCAACATTGTTAAAAGAGGTAAGTTGATTTGGTTTGCAGTGTACTGTTTTGTGGTGGCACTAATTGCCATTGGTGGAAGTTTAATGGCTTAAATTATTTGAATGATTGATCTGGTTAATCAACTGGGGGTGAGAGGAGCGAACAGTGCAGAAGACTTTAAAGAAGGACGTATTTTATTGATGAACAAGCCACTAACCTGGTCGTCATTTGATGTAGTAAACAAGGCACGTATCATGCTGAGAGCCCACCTGGGTATAAAGAAAATTAAGGTGGGACATGCTGGTACTTTAGACCCTTTGGCTACTGGACTTTTGGTGGTTTGTATGGGTAAAGCCACTAAGCGGATAGAAGAGTTTATGGGGCAGGATAAAGAGTATGTCGCTGGAATTACATTTGGAGGTACTACACCCTCTTTTGATCTGGAGACAGAGATTGAAGGTGGCTATCCAACGCAACATATCACAGAAGATTTGATTAAAGAGAAATTGGCGACTTTTATGGGTACTCAGTTGCAACGTCCGCCTCTATTTTCTGCGATTCGTGTAGATGGCCGTAGAAGTTATGAAAACGCTCGTAGTGGTCATGAAGGTATTGAAATCTCTAAAAGAGAGATCTCAATTCATGAGTTGGAATTATTGGAATACAAAGACTCGACCGCTATTGTACGGGTAGTTTGCAGTAAGGGAACCTACATTCGTTCGTTCGCCAATGATCTGGGAAAAGCATTGGACAGTGGTGCACACTTGAGCAGTTTACAACGTACCGCCAATGGAAATCTAAGAGTTGAAGATGCTCTTTCCATGGAAGATTTTAAAGAGATACTTGTCGAGATACAAAATAGAGAGAAAACAAATGGATAGTCATCCAGTTTGTAAAAGATAAAAAAAATTATTTATATAGCACTTATTATTATGAAGTTATCAAGATTTAAATACAAATTGCCAGAGGAGTTGATTGCTTTGCATCCAGCTCCCAATCGTGATGAATCCAGGATGATGGTGATAAATAGAGCCACTGGAAAAATTGAGCATAAAGTTTTTAAAGATCTCATTAACTATTTTAAAAAGGATGATGTTTTGGTTTTTAACGATACCAAAGTTTTTCCAGCTCGGTTACATGGTAATAAAGAGAAAACCGATGCTGCAATTGAAGTGTTCTTGTTACGTGAATTAAATCAGGATCAACGTTTGTGGGATGTTCTGGTGGATCCAGCAAGAAAAATTAGAATTGGCAATAAGCTCTATTTTGGTGATGAAGATAATTTAGTGGCTGAGGTTATTGACAATACTACTTCCAGAGGACGTACCCTAAGATTTCTATTTGATGGTCCGTATGAAGAGTTTAAAGAGACACTTTACAAACTGGGGCAAACCCCTCTTCCTAAGTCTATTAAGCGACCTGTTGAGCCAGAAGACAGTGAGCGGTATCAGACAATTTTTGCTAAAAATGAAGGGGCTGTAGCAGCACCAACTGCAGGGCTTCACTTTAGCCGTGAGTTGCTCAAAAGATTGGAGATAAAGGGCTCTAAATTTGCTTATGTCACTTTACATATAGGTTTGGGAAATTTCAGATCCGTAGATGTGGAAGATCTTACCAAGCACAAGGTGGATTCCGAGCAAATTGTCATTACGCCTGAAGCGGCTGAGATAATTAATAAAGCCAAGGATGATAAGAAGAGGATATGTGCGGTGGGTACTACCGTAATGCGTACGTTAGAAAGCTCTGTAAGCACCTACGATCACGTAACAGACTTTGAAGGATGGACCAATAAATTTATTTTCCCCAACTACGACTTTAGGGTGGCTAACTGCATGGTATCTAACTTCCATTTGCCCTACTCTACACTGCTTATGATGACAGCAGCATTTGGTGGCTATGACTTAATTATGAAAGCATATAAAGTGGCTATCAAGGAGAAGTATCGCTTTGGTACTTATGGCGATGCTATGTTGATTATTTAAGATTTCTATATAGCTCTAAATTTATTTAAGGATCTGTTAGCAGATCCTTTTTTTTGCCCCAGCTTTTACAAGAATAGCTCTTTCTTGACTTCATCATTATTTTTAAGTTAAACTTGTAATTGTTTGATAGATATAGCTTTGTGCATATCTGACAATTGGTTTAAATGGGCGAATCCATAAGGCCAGTAGCTAATTTACATCGCACTCGAGTTTCTTCTAATAGTTACTGACTTCTAATACAGCTCCCTTCCTTATTTAAAGGAGGGGTGGATGATATTGAGGTACGAAATATCAGACGGGGTGGTTTTGCAACTCACGAAAAAGCGATTCTGCTGACTTCAACATCATTTTCAAATTGATTTTTTAAACAATCAGTTTTGGGTAGCGCATTGATGAAGTCAGGAGTTTTTATAAGAATAGTTTTTTTGAAATCATTACAAATCAATCTGGTTAGGATAGTCGATATTATAATGTAAGCCCCTGCTTTCTCTTCGCTGTTGTGCATGCTTTATGATGAGGTATCCTGCTTGTATGGCATTTCTTAACTCACATAAGGGTTCAGACACAACCGATTTTTGAAACAGCTCTTCAGTTTCTCTATAAAGAATTTCAAGTCTGTCTAAAGCTCTTTTCAATCGTAGGTTAGAACGTACAATTCCCACATAGCTACTCATAATTTGCTCCAGCTCTCTTTTGCTTTGGGTAATGAGCACCATCTCTTCTGGCATGGAAGTTCCTTCATCATTCCACTCGGGAACTTTATCGCAGAAGCTATATTTGCCAATTTTTTGTATGGCGTTTTTAACAGCCGCATCTGAATAGACCAAAGCTTCTAAAAGGGAGTTGGAGGCCAAACGATTGGCTCCATGCAGTCCTGTAGAACTGCACTCTCCTGCTGCATACAATCTCTGAATGGTTGTTTGTGCATTCATATCCACTTTTATTCCTCCACAGGTGTAATGTGCAGCTGGAACTACCGGAATCATCTCCTTGCTGATATTGATGCCTATGGAGAGACACTTTTCAAAGATATTGGGGAAGTGCTGTTTGAGTTCCTCTTCGCTTTTGTGGGTAATGTCTAAATACACAAAGTCATCGCCATAAGTTTTCATCTCATTGTCGATGGCACGAGCCACAATATCACGGGGAGCGAGACTTTCACGTTCGTCGTATTTATGCATAAAACGTGATCCGTTTTTTCGTTTTAAGATCGCTCCAAACCCTCTGAGAGCTTCTGTAATTAAATAGGAGGGACGTTCTTTGGGATAGTATAGAGAGGTGGGATGAAACTGAATGAACTCCATATTTTCAACTACGCCTTTGGCACGGTAAACCATTCCTATTCCATCGCCTGTGGCAAAAGTGGGGTTGGTAGTAGTTTGATATATAGCACCCACACCTCCAGTAGCCATCAGAGTCACTTTTGCCAATACAGTATCTACTCGATTTGTCTTACGATTGAGAACGTATGCACCATAACACTCAATATCTTTGCGCCATCGATTGACAATTTCGCCTAAGTGGTGCTGCGTAATAATTTCCACAGCAAAATGGTCTTCTAAAAGATCTATGTTGGGATTGTTTTTAACGGCCGTGCTCAAAGCACGCTGAATTTCGAACCCAGTATTGTCTTTATGATGTAAAATACGATTCTCAGAGTGCCCACCTTCGCGGTGTAGGTCAAACTTACCATCTTTAGTCTTGTCAAAACGTGTGCCCCACTCCAGCAGATGTTTAATTTGTTCAGGCGCTTCTGTCACCACTTTCCGAACCACCTTTTCATCACAAACCCCATCTCCCGCATTGAGCGTATCGGCCACGTGCTTTTCAAAATCATCGGGTTGATAGGTAACCGATGAAATTCCCCCTTGTGCATACGAAGTATTGGTCTCTTCTATTTTCTGTTTGGTGATAATACATACACGTCCGTGGGAAGCTACTTTTAGTGCAAAGCTTAAACCTGCAATTCCAGATCCTATGACTAAAAAGTCATACTTTTTTCTTTCTGAGGTATCTTTTGTTCTCATAACAAAACCGATATTGTGAACCCGTAAATTTAATGAACTAATTCATTCCACTACGGAGTTGGCTTAATATTTTTTAGGAAAAACTGTGGAATATATAGTAGTTGAAGTCCATAACTATAAGATAAATCACTGTGTTTTATATCGTAATAACCATCGACTAAAAGTGAAAATATAAAGTCGTTTGAGAACTCCTTTTTAAAAGCATATTTTGCTGTAAGCATAGACCGATTGCGGAAGATAATATTTTCATCGTAATCTGAGACCGATTGGTAGATCGGATTGCCTCGAAGAGATTGGTATTTATGACCTTTCCACCAACTAGCTCTTAGATGATGGTTTTGTTTTTGAAGAAAAAGCCCTGCTTCCATACCGCCGCCGTTCGAGAATGCATTGTTTTTCTTGCTTTTCATCTCTTTATAGTTCAAATAATGGCCAAATACGCCCCATCTATTAAGAAATAGAGCACTGTTTTTCTCTATCTCTAAACCCAGCAGATTATTCATGTCCGATCGACCATTCTCTTCAAAATCGCTGATCTCGCCCCCAACATGAACAATAATAGTTTGGATGGGAGCGGTTATTTTCCATCCCGAAGAGGAGGATAGCAGTGGTAGCTGCAAACTCAATCCAGCAGTAAACTGCTCTGGTATTGTATCACCATGCTCGATAAATTTTTCCCAATTGATCCAAATATCCATCCACAGTCGTTTACTATTGTGACGAAGTTGTACGCCATATTCAGGTTTGTTGGTAAAAAGATATTCATTTTGAAATAGTAGATCAGATGCCTCATGATTTAGATCTCCTCGAAGTGTGCCCATTATAAATTGAGTAGCTGGGGTGAAGTTAACTTGTGCTGTAAATAAGGGAAAAACAGAGATCGGATCCTTTTGCCCAAAGAAATGTTTTGCTTGAAAACCTGTCTCCAAAAGGATATACTTATTGTCTGTAAGATACTTCAAGAGAGGGCTTATAGTTTGACCTGGGAGGGTGTAGCCTTTAACAACTGGTTTTGAGTATTCATTATTTATAAAGAAGTGCTTGTTGCCCAAACTTAAATAGAGATCTCCTCCTTCCAGTTTCTTTTCTTTAGCTAAAGAAGTAGGATGATAGATTTCTAATTGTGCAAAAGCATGAAACGAACAGAGAATTATCCATAATAATGTGAACAGAGAAGTTTTTATAATCATCTTGATAAAGTTTTAACTTCAAAGTTAGGCTAATATTGTACGTAGAGAAATTATGAATGTAAAATTTGTTTGTAAATGAAGTCAATCAGATGCTCTCTTCGCTATTAAGAATGTGAACGACATTAGAATGTTCCTGGTTTTATATCTGTTATATTTGCAACATGATGTATGAGTTGGGTTATCCTTTGTTGTTTTTAGCCAGTTTCTTAGCGGCGACTGTAGTTCCATTCAGTTCAGAGTTGGTTCTCTCAGGAATGCTGGTCGCTGGCTTTGATCCATACATCTCTTTGATTGTAGCCACTATAGGCAACTGGATGGGTGGACTCACATCCTATGGGTTGGGATGGTTGGGAAAGTGGCACTGGATTGAAAAATACCTCCGAATTTCAACCGCAAAGATGGCGAAAGTCCATGCAAAAATAGAAGGTAAAGAAGGATGGATTGCTTTTTTTTGCTGGCTGCCAATAGTGGGTGATGTTTTAGCGGTGGCTTTGGGATTAATAAAAAGCAATTTTTATAGAACTGCTCTTTGGATGCTGATAGGAAAAGGTGCCAGATATGCTCTTTGGGGTTACTTAACTATGCAAACATTACGACTGATTCAGTAAGATAGTGCTCTCTTTTTACTATTTTTGCAATCTAATTTGGGTTTTAACCCATTTCCTATCAATTTTTATTTTTAGCTGATGAGTTTGTCCATTGAATATATTCTTCTAATAGTCTCACTTTTATTGCTTGTAAGCATTTTAGCGGGCAAAACTTCCTTTCGACTGGGAATTCCGACCCTGCTATTTTTCCTATTTACTGGAATCTTAGCAGGGTCTGAAGGGTTAGGAGGCATCCCGTTTGACGACCCTAAAATAGCTCAGTTTATAGGTGTGTTTGCACTTAATTACATACTTTTTTCTGGAGGATTTGATACCCGATGGAAGGACATTCGTCCAATTATTGGGCAAGGGATTGTTTTAGCTACTGTGGGTGT
>CAZJDS010000097.1:0-8349 GCA_964544795.1 uncultured Alkaliflexus sp.
TCCTCTATTTTTTGAAACAGAAGTTCTGACTCATTGATGGAATGCCCCGATTTCAGGATCTCTTTTTCACCTACTTTTGTCCAATCCAACTCACCCATATTTAACATTCTTCTCAACTTTAAAGAAGAAAAAGGAAGGAAAGGTTCGAAAATAATGCCCAAGTTAGCTGTGATCTGAATTGCTATGTACATGATGGTCTTTACGCGCTCTTCATCTGTCTTTATAAGCTTCCAAGGTTCTGAGTCGGCCAAATATTTATTTCCCAGACGAGCCAGGTTCATCGCTTCTTTAACTGCATCTCTAAATTTGAAATTTTCAATAGACTCCTTTGTCTTTTCAACGATTTGGCCAATATTGTTTAATGTCTCTTTATCAAAAACTGTAAAGTCATTGGGTTTTGGTATCACACCTTCATAATAGTTGTGGGTAAGCACCATGGTTCGGTTCACAAAATTTCCAAATATGGCCACCAGCTCATTGTTGTTGTGTGCCTGAAAATCTTTCCAAGTAAAATCATTGTCTTTGGTCTCAGGAGCATTAGCTGTTAATACATAACGCAAAACATCCTGTTGGTCCTTAAAATCCTCAAGATATTCATGGAGCCAAACTGCCCAATTACGTGAAGTGGATATTTTTTCACCCTCTAAATTCAAAAACTCATTGGCTGGAACATTATCTGGTAAATTGAAAGTTCCTTCTGCTTTTAACATAGAAGGAAATACGATGCAGTGAAAAACAATATTGTCTTTTCCAATAAAGTGGAGAAGACGAGTTTCAGGATCTTTCCAATATTTTTCCCATTCTGGCGTAAGCTCCTTGGTAGCCGAAATATAACCAATAGGCGCATCAAACCAAACGTACAGAACTTTTCCTTCTGCATCTTTTAAGGGCACAGGTACTCCCCAATCCAAGTCACGACTTACAGCACGAGGCTGCAGCCCCAAGTCTATCCAAGATTTGCACTGCCCATACACATTTGTTTTCCACTCTTTGTGCTCTTCTAATATCCATTGGCGCAAAAATGGTTCATGCTTATCCAATGGAAGATACCAGTGTTTGGTTTTTTTTAGGATAGGTGCATTACCCGATATGGTGGATTTTGGATTGATAAGGTCATTTGCGCTGAGTGATGTGCCACAGCTTTCACACTGATCTCCATAAGCTCCTTCTTTATTACAATGCGGGCAGGTCCCCGTGATGTATCGGTCTGCTAAAAACTGGTTGGCCTCTTCGTCGTAATATTGATCGTTCTCTTTTTCTATAAATTCACCCTTATCGTAAAGTGTTTTAAAAAAATCGGAGGCAGTGTCGTGGTGTGTTTTATTTGTGGTGCGTGAATAGATATCGTATGAAATACCAAAATCCTCAAAGGATTTTTTAATGATGGTATGATACTTATCTACAATATCTTGCGGTGTAACTCCTTCTTTTCTTGCTTTAAGAGTAATGGGTACTCCGTGTTCATCCGATCCGCCGATGAGTAAAACATCTTCACCTTTCAATCTTAAATATCTAACATAAATGTCTGCAGGAACATAAACACCTGCTAAGTGGCCGATGTGAACGGGTCCGTTGGCATAAGGGAGTGCTGTGGTAACTAATGTGCGTTTAAACTTTGTCATATACAATTTGATAATTCGTTTTTGTGCAACTGATTTTCTGAAAGTTTGTAAAGCTGTGAAAATGGGATGATTTTTCTATCTTTATAAACCATTTGTGTTGCGACTTGCAAAGATAATTAAACATTTATAAGAAAATCATATCTTTCCGATCTCATCACAATGGAACTTAATCAATAATGAATGTTTTTTATGTTGACACCTCCTTTTTTAAAACCTGGTGATACGGTGGGTTTGATTTCGCCTGCAGGCAAAATTCATTTTGATGTGGTGCAAAAAGCAGAGAAGTATCTTTCAGAATATGGCTTTTCCAGTCTAATAGGAACGCATGCTTTGGATAGTTGGCATCAGTTTGCTGGTGAAGATGAGTATAGAGCAGAGGATTTTAATGCAATGCTTCATAATCCAAAAGTGAAAGCAATTTGGTGCACTCGTGGTGGTTATGGCGCCATTCGTTTGATGGGGAAAGTAGATTTTGAAATTCTTAAAACGAATCCTAAATGGTTGATTGGCTTTAGTGATGTTACTGTTTTTCATTCGTTGTTGCAGAATAGTTTGGGAATAAAATCTATTCATGGGCCTATGCCCATAAATTTAGAGGTGATAGATCCTCTCACTTCAGGGCTTGATACACTTTTTCAGATGCTGCAAAATCGTTGTGAAGATCAAATTAGGCCTTATCATCCTCTTAATAGGAGCGGAGAGGCTAAAGGGCAGTTGATAGGTGGCAATCTGACTATACTCCACGGACTCATGGGTACCCCTTTGGATTTTCAACCTCAAGGTAAAATTCTCTTTATTGAAGAAGTAGGCGAATATCTATACCATTTAGATCGGATGCTACAAGTCATGAAATTGGCTGGCAAGTTTCATCAACTAACTGGTTTGATAGTGGGACAAATGACAGAAGTGAAAGACAGCCCAACCCCTTTTGGTGCATCGGCGTATGAAATTATTTCAAGGGCTGTAGAAGGGTATGATTTCCCAGTTGTTTTCGATTTTCCAGCAGGTCATTCAAATCCTAATATGCCCATAATGTTAGGAGCAGAGATTAAATTGAAGGTGACGAAAAGCTTTTCCAATTTCATCTATATCTGATAAAACTTAGAGCAAATGGCCAGTCATAACGAATTAGGACGTTTAGGAGAGGAGAAAGCCCGTGAATTTCTTTTAGAGAAGAAATATAAAATAGTAGCTTGCAATTGGCGTTTTCGTCAAAAGGAAATTGATATGATTGCACTTAAAGATGGGTTCTTAGTCTTTGTTGAGGTACGTACTCGCACCAGCAGCAAGTGGGAACATCCTCGTGAGAGCATCACACCAGCAAAAATAAGATTTTTGGTATTGGCGGCAGATGCTTACATCAAACAGTGTGAGGTTGATGACCCTGTTCGTTTTGACGTGGTTACGTGTATGCCCATTAAAGATAGCGATAAATGGGAAATTGAGCTGATTGAAAATGCCTTTACAGCACAAGTAGAATAAATTATCTTTATCCAAAATGAATTCAAATTTCAGAAAATCCATTGTCAACTATACGCCGATAGCTTTTGTACTAATTGTATATGTAATACTAATTATTCAAAGCTGGGATTCTCCCTATTTTTGGGACAATGTTCAGCAAACATCCAAAGAGGCTCATTGGTTTTATACGAATGGGTTTTCAGAACTTTTCCTGCCAGGATTTGGCGCACATCCAGAAATTGTCAGTACGGGTTATCATCCTCCGTTGATGGGTATGATGACAGCTATACTGTGGTTTGTGTTAGGTAAAAAACTTTGGGTTTCTCATCTTTTTATTGGGATAGTTGCTCTGTTTCTTATTTTTCAGACCTTTCACCTTTTCAGGCGGGTTTTTCCAAACAACTTATACCGATGGCCAGCTATGGTTATTTTGTTGGAACCCACTTTGTTAGCACAAATATATATGGCATCTCCTGATCTGTTTTTACTAACAGCTTTTGTGGTGTCGCTACGAGCAATTCTTGACCAGAAAAAACTTCTTTTGATGATGGTATTGCCTTTTTTGATGTTGATAAATGGACGGGGAATGCTCATAGGGGGCACGCTCTTTATTTTTTCTGTTTTACACTCCTTGTACGTGATCAAGAAGCAGAACTCTATTCGATTTTGGATAGATGAGATTTTGCCTTTTATTCCTGCGGCTGTTTTTTTAGCAGCTTATTTTGGGTCTTATTTTTACTCTCATGGATGGTTTTTCACTCATCCAGATTCTCCCTGGGCTGAAGGTTGGAAAGCGCATGACAATCTATCAGGAGTGGTAAAAAACCTTTTTGCTTATGGCCTACGATTAATAGAAAACGGACGTTTTATCATTTGGCTTTTAGCCGTTTTCTTATTGGTGAAAATGTGGAGAGCAAAACAATTAAATAAGCTTTTTGATAATTTAAACATCGTATTGGGGAGTTTGATTTTGATGATGTTTTCTCTCTTTCTATATTTTGCTTTATCCACGAAAATCGTGATTGGTAGTAGATATTATATGCCCATGTTTTTTGTTTTATACTTGTTGGTATTTAGATGGACAACTCTTTTGTGGAAGGAGCGGGGAGTTAAAATGTTAACCCTTGTTGCAGGAATCTTCTTTATTACTGGAAATTTTTGGGTTTATCCAGAGAAGATTTCTACCGCATGGGATTCTACTTTGGCGCACGTTCCATTCTATAAATTAAAAGCAGAGAGTATAGATTTCTTGCTTCAAGAGGGTGTGGATTTTAATGAAGTGTCTGGTGGCTTTGCAATTGCTGGACATCAAAAGTATTTTGATCTTTCAGAGAGTGACCTATATATTTCAAGTGACACGAATAATCACTATTTTATCTATTCCAACGTGTCCAATGTTTCAGATGACTTAATAGATGAGTTTAACGATGAAAATAAATGGGAGAAGCTAAAGAGTTTTAAAAAGGGGTGTGTCTTTGTCACCGTTCTAAAAAAAAATAAAAATGACTGATAGTAAAAACGATATTCCTATTCTCTCCATTGTAATTCCTTGCTTTAATGAAGAGGAAGTGATCTCGCAAAGTATTGCAAAAATTCTTACGGTGCTGGAACAAATGGTGAGCAACCAGCAAGTTTCTTCCGATAGTTTTATTTGTTGCGTAGATGACGGCAGTAGCGATCAAACTTGGGAATTAATCCGACAAGAATCCTTGAAAGATTCACGAGTGAGAGGTCTCAAACTTTCCACTAATTTTGGACATCAGAATGCCCTTTTAGCTGGCTTGTTTTACGGGAAGAAGGAAGCAGACTGTCTCTTAACCATCGATGCAGATTTGCAAGACGATGTAAACGTTATTCCACAAATGATTGAAAAATTTCTAAAAGGAAATCATATTGTTTATGGTGTTCGTAATAATCGCGAGTCCGATCATTTAATGAAGCGACGCACCGCTCATTCTTACTATAAATTATTGAAGTTTTTGAAAGTTAGAACCATCTACAACCACGCAGATTTTCGATTGGCATCCCGAAAAGTGATTGAAAACCTCGAGAGATTTGATGAAGTGAATCTATTTTTGCGAGGGATTTTTCCTTTGATGGGTTTTAAGCATGAGATAGTTCATTACTCCAGGTTATCACGGGCTGGAGGTGAGACCAAATATCCACTTCGAAAAATGCTCAGTTTTGCTTGGGAAGGAGTTACTTCATTTAACACTTCGCTGCTACGGCTGGTTACTTATATAGGCGCAATTATGTTTTTGATCTCAATTGCTACAGGTATTTGGGTTTTGTTTACCTACATTTTTGGTCATTCGATTCGGGGATGGTCTTCAATTTTATTGATTACTACCGCATTTTTAGGGATTAATATGATCAGCTTGGGGCTTATCGGAGAATATGTTGCCAAGATATATTTGGAAGTAAAAAGACGCCCACGATTTATTATTGAAGAAGAAACCAGGAAATAGTTCTATTTTATTGATTCAGAGATAATAATGGTGAAAGGAATATTCATGGTTCCTTGAATGATTTCCTGTCTGTTATTTGGGAAAAGCAATTTTGTGATACTTTGATAGTGTTCAGCACTTCTGATATATTTGCCTCTGTCATTGTTCATGAACCAACGTTCAACTTTACCTTGGTGGGATGTTCTTACAGGTTCTAAATAGAGAAAGCGCCCTCCTTTCTTGAGTTTTTCATTAATTTGGCGAGTTAGTTTTTTTAAGGTTTCATCGTCTAAATGATGTTGAACGCCCACCATAAATATGGTATCGAAACTCTCATCTTCAATGGGGAAGTCAGGAGACTCTAAATCGCCCACAATAAATTTATGTTGAGGATATTTGCTGCGTGCTTTTTCTATGTAGTGCTCGTTTAGGTCGATACCTGTGTAGTTCACTTCTTTGTGGAGATACTTTAAAATATCGGCTGGGCCGCACCCAACATCTAATACTTTGTTGTTGGGTTGGTAGCGTATGTAGCTTTCTGCAAATAATTGGGTGTAATTGCCAGCACCTACTATCCATTGGTATAGTTGATAAACTCCTGCATAAGAGAGTATCCTTGTTATTTTATTTATTGCCATGGTACATTTTTTTCACTACGAATATAGCTGTTTTTTAATTTATAGAAATATCTCTTGGAACGATACAAGAGATTTTCGTGATCCTACCAATCTATATTTTATTCTTTCCTAGTTCTATTTCAGATCGATGAGTGCAATAGTACATTCTTTGTTAAGATGAGGAATTGTTTTATTTCTTTGGCTCTACTTTCTTCAAATCCTTTTCAAACGACTGTCCGCTAAATTTTGTACTTTTACCCATGGCTAACTTTTTAGAGTCGTAATTCAAAAATTGCCAAACTGGGTTAAGGTAAATAATGTTTGAACCAGTTAAATGTTTTTCCGTACATTAGTGAATAGTTCGGTTGAAGCTTCTTTTCACAACTGATAACTAAAATAGATTCAAAAATATTTAATGATTTTATATAAAATAGTATGACCAGAGAAATAAAAATAAAATGTCTAAATAATGGAGAAACCATTACTTGTCCACGAGGCATTACTCTTACTCAAATTGCCAAGAAGCTTGATGTTCAATTAGCCCATCCTATCTTGGGGGCAATGGTAAATAATAAACTTAGGGAAACTTCTTATGAGGTTTTTCATTCCAAAACCATTCGTTTTATAGATATTACCCATCCAGATGGAATGCGCATGTATGTCAGAAGTTTGTCTTTTGTGCTTCTTGCAGCAGTAAATGAGCTTTTCCCTGGCGTTAAACTTCGTATTGAGCACTCTGTAAGTAAAGGCATTTACTGCGAATTAGAAAGTGCTTATGGAGAGCTTACTGTGCAGATGGTGATTGATTTGGCAACGAAGATGCGTGAAATTGTCGATTTAGCTTTGCCAATCGAACAGAAAAATGATGAAACGGAAGAGGTTATCGCTTTATTTGAAGAGTTGGGCTTAACAGACAAGTCTGAATTAATTCGTCATCGCGGACAATATTATTCTTCCTATTACCAGATGGGAGACCATATGGGTATTTTTTATGGCTTAATGGTTCCCAACACTTCTTATTTGAAAGTTTTTGATCTGAATAAATATTACAATGGTTTTTTACTTCGTCTGCCAAAAGTTGAAGATCCAACTACGGTAGAAGAGTTGGTAATTCAAAGCAAGCTTTTTGAAATATTTCGTGAGTTTCGCCATTGGAATAAGGTTCTCAACATTACTAAAGTGAGCGATTTAAATAAGCTTGTTAAAGCAGGGAATGGACATGCTGATACTTTGATAAAAGTGACAGAAGCACTTCATGAAAAAAAGATCGCACAGATTGCTGATCGCATAACACAACATAAAGAACATTTAGAGATAGTTTTGATCAGTGGTCCCTCTTCCAGTGGGAAAACAACATTTGGTAAGAGACTGGCTATTCAACTTTTAGTTTCAGGCATAACACCACTTAACCTTTCTTTGGATAATTATTTTGTAAATAGAGAAAATACACCCAAAGATGAGAATGGAGATTACGATTTTGAAACCATAGAAGCATTAGATCTAAAGCTTTTTAATGAACATTTAGTTGCTTTATTGAAAGGAGAGGTGGTAGAAATTCCAAAGTTTTCATTTGAAACTGGCCAACGATTTTACGATGGTGAAAAACTGCAAATGAGCCGAGACAACATCCTTATTATTGAAGGAATCCATGGTTTGAATCCAACCCTTACAGCTTCTATAAAAGATGAGGTTAAGTTCAAAATTTATGTTTCTGCTTTAACTTCGATTAATATCGATGATCATACACGTATTCCTACCACCGACAATCGACTCATCCGAAGAATTGTTAGAGACTATAAATATCGAAAGTACTCTGCACGTGAAACAATCTCAAGATGGGAAAGTGTGAGAAGAGGCGAGGACAAGCATATTTTTCCATATCAAGAGGAGGCCGATGTTATGTTTAACACTGCTCTTTTGTATGAATTGTCTGTATTAAAACCATTCATTGAGCCAATTTTACTTGAAGTACAACCCAATCAAATGGAGTATGCAGAAGCAACTCGACTTTTGATGTTTTTTAGTTATATAAAACCCTTAGAACCTTTAAACATTCCGCCTACTTCAATTCTACGTGAATTTCTTGGAGGAAGTAGTTTTATTTACTAACCTTTGTAACTATTTGATAATTAGATATGAATTTAAGGTTGACATTTAAAAATGTTTCTAATAACTTTATTATTAATTACCTTAATTAAAAAC
>CAZJDS010000098.1:0-8328 GCA_964544795.1 uncultured Alkaliflexus sp.
TGATGATAAACACCCGTCCATTTCATATACTTTTTAGCAATGGTGATATCTTCGGATGATTCAAAAAATTGAAACGAACTTCTATACGGCAATCTACCCATCAGCACATAATCTTCCACAGGCACATCAAGAACTTCTAAAAACTGACTTACAACAGCCACTTTACGTGCTTTCTCCTTCAGCTTCAATCGGCTCAAATTGGAGTTTTGCAGATGTACAGTTCCATTTTTCAAGTCCAAATCGCCTGATATGCCCTTAAAGAGCGTGGTTTTCCCCGAACCGTTGGGGCCAATTATTCCAGCCAGTGAACCTTTAGAAATGCTCAGTGAAATATCTTTAATATGAAATCCTTTTCCATATCCACAAGTCAATTGTTCTATTTTAAGATAATCACAACCCATGAAGTTCTCTTTTTCTAACTTGATTCAACACAATTATAAACAGAACACCTCCAGCAATTCCTGTGATAACACCGATGGGTAGTTCGTTGGGAGAAATAATCGTTCGGGCGACCACATCACACAGCGTAAGAAAAATGCCACCTCCTAAAAATGAGCCAATCAGCAGAAACCGATAATCGGAGCCAGCCAACAGTCGAATGAAATGCGGAATAACCAATCCCACAAATCCGATTACACCTGTAACCGACACGCAAATGCCTGTAAGCAAAGAAGCCACCACAAATAAAATTCGGATGGTGGTTTTACTGTTGATACCCAAATGGCTGGCTTTTACTTCGCCCAAAAGCAGAGCATTGAGCGGACGAGCAAAAAGATAACTGATAAACAGCCCCGCCAATGAGGAGTAAAGAACGGTTTTTATAAGATATCCATTGGATTCATCCAACGATCCCATCATCCAGAATAGGATGCCACGCAAATTATCGGTGGTGGTGATGGACATTAGCAACATCATAGTTGAAGAGGCTACAAAGCTGATCATGACACCAATCAACAACATTTTGTTGATGTCAACACCGCCTCTTAAAAACCCCAAAACTCCTACTAAAGTTAACGCAAGTATGGCACCTCCAAAACCTGCAATGGGCAACAAAGCAGACCCAACAGTGATGTGGAGACCTGCAACAATAACCAAAGCGACACCTACCGCAGCTCCACCTGAAATGCCCAATGTATAAGGTTCCACCAAAGGATTTCGAAATATGCCTTGCAAAATCACACCTGCCAAACTCAATGCTCCACCCACGGCAAAAGCCAAAACCACACGAGGAATACGCAGCTCTGTGAGAATGAAATACTCCATCCCCTCTTTCTGCTTCAACAACGGAAAAATATCTTTAACGGAAATGTTGGCTTCACCCATAGTGATGGACAACAAAGCTGCCAATGCCATCAGCAGCATAAGCACCAAAGTGAAAACCAACCATTTTATATATTTCTGTCTCATAAAACTACTGCTCAGCTATGGATGCACCCTGAGAAAATAAATCTATAAATTTTCTCGAAGTGCTTTCATTGTCATTAAAAAATCAGGGGGATTGGGTGTACTGGCCATATCCGATTCAATAAAAAATATCCTATTTTGTTTAACAGCACTTAAATCGGGGTAGTTTTGCCATATCTTTATTTCATCTTCACCTGTAATACCCATATCTACAATAATGATGGCATCGGGATTTTTCATCAACACAAATTCCCGTGTTATAGTTCCACCAGTCAATCCTGCTGCGATGTTCACTCCACCCGAAAACGTGATAAAATCGGCCATATAGGTGTTGTCCAAGACGGTAAAAAGTGGCTTCGCTCCTATTTGGAACAACATTTTTTGTAGCGGTTCATTTCTGTATGTGTTACGAATGGAATCGACCTGTTGAGTGGTTTCAGAAACAATTTTTTGAGCCATCTTCTCTTTTCCTACTATTTTACCCAACTCTATAAACTGGCTACAAACCTCATCGTAAGAACGAGGCGTACTAAATAACTCCACACGTAATCCAGCTTTCTTCAGTAGATCGATGGTCTGCGATCGGGTTATGGAGTGCACCAAAACCAAGTCGGGTTTTAAAGTGATCACCTTTTCAACATTCACCTGTATGGCAGAAGCAACTATTTCCTTGCCATCGTCCTTAGCAATATTACAATATGTGGTGTGTCCCACCAAAGCATCATCGACGCCTAAATAATAGAGGCTTTTTGTAAGAGATGGTGCCAATGAAACAATACGTTTAGGAGCTTGAGCCACCAAAGTGGTGATAAAAATGAAAAAGAGGAGAGTGAAAAAGGTTGATTTCATATGAATATAATTTGTTTTTTAGTTGCCACATGGAACTCGCATCAATAGTCATTCACCTTTGTGAGATTTTATTCTCATGCTCGTTTCATACCAAACAGAAAAGTGAGTTTTTTTGACTGTTGCAATCGACAAAGTTATTCTTTTAAAGCCAAAAAAATAACTGTTCGTCTGTTTTGCGTTTCGGGAGTTGATTAATTTCACTTCAACTTACTACTGCTCGATTTATAATTCGGAGAAAGCGAAGTGAAGAATGCTAACAACTAATGAAAAAGAGCAAAAAGGAATAAACACTCGCATGTAAGATGGGATTAGTGTTTTATAAGCACTGTTCTTTAAATTTATCCCTAAATCCCCTGAACCCTCCGCTCGGCAAAGTTATACCATTTTTAAAATCGAATCGACAGATCTATATGACCTTCCAAACCAATCTGTACAATTTTTTGCAAAGTTGAAAGACGTACTTCTTTGACATTATTTTCTATTTTCGAGATGTATGATTTAGTGGTTCCTGATTTTTTAGCCAACTCTTCTTGAGTCATCCCCTTTCTAATTCGAGCTTCATGTAATAATGCTCCAATCTTAAAATTCTCATAACCACCATCAAGTTCATCTCTCAATTTTGTTCCTTTTACACCATAATGCTTATCCTTAAACTCGTTAAGATTCAATTCATTTCTTTTTTTCATTTTTGTACTCCTCCATAACTTTAAGCATCTTGTATATAAACATAGCAGCAGACCTCGAAATAAACTCGAAGATTAAAGATACTAAACTTGTTTATTAAGTTGGCCTGATAATTTATATCATTAATACATAGTTCAGCAAAGAGGTAAGTTTTAAGAATCACAAACACCTCACAACTAAAATATATTTGTTATTTTAGCATCTCCAACCAATGCTTCAGCTTCCATGGATGACCAACATCCCCCCTTTGGGGAATTACAAGACCTATTAAAAGGAGAAGTCCGTACCGACACTGCATCACGCACGTTATATGCAACGGATGCATCTGTTTATCAAGAGCGTCCAATGGCCATTGTTTTGCCACGTGATGCCACCGATATATCCATGATTATCGATTTTGCAAAACGTCATAGAACACCGCTTGTTCCAAGGGGCGCAGGTACTTCTTTGGCGGGTCAAGTGGTGGGAAATGGGATGGTCGTAGATGCTTCATATCACATGAATCGCATTCTAAAAATTAATCCGAAAGAGAAGTGGGCTGAAGTTCAACCAGGTGTGGTTTTAGACGATCTCAATCGGGAAGTGGCACAACATGGACTCTTCTTTGGTCCAGAAACCTCCACGGGCAATCGGTGCACCTTAGCAGGGATGGTGGGCAACAATGCATGTGGCTCACACTCCATGGTTTATGGCAGTACACGCGATCATCTCTTAGAAGTGACTGGTTATCTCTCAAATGGCGAAGAGGTTACTTTTAGACCCTTGCAAAAATGGGAATTCGACAAGAAATGCCGTGAAGAGAGTTTGGAAGGTGATATCTACCGATTCTTCAGAGAAATTTACACCAACCGTAAAATCAGAAAAGAGATCAAAAAGGAGTTTCCGCACCCTGAAATACATCGTAGAAATACGGGTTATGCATTGGATCAGCTGTTGGAGACGGTGCCTTTCAAACCCGAATCGGATGCGCCGCTGTTTAATCTCTCCAAACTCATGGCAGGATCTGAAGGAACCCTTCTTTTCATTACCTCCATAAAATTAAATTTAGTTCCTCTCCCACTACCGAACAAAGGTCTTTTGGCGGTTCATTTCCACACGCTTCAAGAAGCACTGGAGGCAAATATTATTGCAGTAGAACACCAACCAGATGCTGTAGAACTGATGGACCACAACATCCTGGAGTTAACAAAAGGAAACTCACTGCAACGAACCAACCGATTTTTCATTGACGGTGAACCTGGTGCATTGTTGCTCATCGAGTTTTCAGCTTTATCAAGAGAAGAGGTTCTGGAAAAATCCAAAAAACTCATCAGCCATCTTCGCAAGAAAAAATTTGGATACCACTTCCCCTTGATTGAAGGAGAGGATATCAAGCGAGTTTGGAGTTTGCGAAAGGCGGGATTAGGCGTTTTATCGAATATGAAAGGCGATGCACGACCAGTTTCGCTCATCGAAGATACCGCAGTGCGGGTAATCGATCTGCCCAAGTATGTAAAAACCATAGATGCTATGCTTTCTAAGTATGGCAAAAGCTGCGTTTATCATGCCCATGCTGGATCGGGAGAGTTACACATTCGCCCTGTTCTTAATTTAAAAGATCCTGAAGACATAAAACTCTTCCGACAAATAGGCTTAGAAACAGCACACATTGTAAAATCATTTCGCGGGTCATTAAGCGGTGAACATGGCGATGGACGACTTCGAGGTGAATTTATCTCCCTCATGGTGGGTGAAGCCAACTATGAGTTGATGAAAAAAGTGAAAGCTCTTTTTGATCCGCAGGGAATTTTCAATCCAGGCAAAATTACAGATACGCCTCCCATGGATCGTTCTTTCAGATATCTGGAAAAAGACAAAAAGCTATTTCAGAATACTGTTTTTAACTGGTCAAACGATGGAAGCTTACTATCTGCCGTTGAACGATGCAACGGCTCAGCAGACTGCCTGAAGAGCAGCATTGCGGGTGGCGCCATGTGTCCCAGTTATCAGGCTACCCGCACCGAATTACACTCCACCCGGGGTCGCGCCAATGTACTTCGAAATTTCTTGCAAGGGCACAACACCGATCAACTCACCAATAATGATTTAGCAGATGCGTTGGATCTCTGCCTCAGCTGCAAAGCCTGTAAAAACGAATGCCCGTCCAGCGTGGATATGGCACGACTAAAAGCTGAGTTTCTACAATTCATCTATGACAAAGATGGAACTCCTTTTCCTGCAAAAGTGATGGGGATGCTGCCCACTATCAATCGCTGGATTTATCCGTTTTCTAAAATATACAATCGGCTTATTAAAATGCAATGGGTAAAAACCCTTCTGTTTCATTTTGGTGGCATCAGTAAAAAACGAACCCTCCCTGCTTTTGACAAGCAAAAAACATCACAATGGGCTTTGCGACATCCAGAGAATAATAAAGAAAGCAAAATGGGTAAAGTGATGCTGTTGGTAGATGAGTTCACTAACTATTACGACAGTTCCATAGGTATAAAAACCATTCTCTTATTGCGCAAACTCGGTTATCAAGTAATCATCGCACCCATAAAAGAGAGTGCACGAACGCAAATCTCCAAAGGTTTGTTGCATAAAGCAAAAGTTGTGGTGAATCACAACCTTCAGCATCTCAAGGGGAAAATAGACCAAGAGATGCCATTGGTGGGCATCGAGCCATCAGCCATCTTAACTTTTAGAGATGAATATCCAGATTTGGCTTCGGATGAGTTGAGAGCAACTGCGCAGGAAATTGCCAAAAATACCTTTACCATCGAGGAGTTTTTAGCAGCAGAGATGAAAGAGGGAAAAATAAGAACTACTTCATTCACTAAAGAGCCTAAGACCATAAGCTTTCACGCACACTGTTATCAAAAGTCACTCTCAAACACCAACCAAATAAAACAAGTGCTTTCATTTCCTGAAAACTATAAGGCAAAAGAGATTCGTTCTGGATGCTGTGGTATGGCTGGCGGTTTTGGCTACGAAGAAAAACATTATGATCTCTCTATGAAGATTGGAGAAATGGTTCTTTTTCCTGCAGTAAGAGAAACACCAAAAAGTACACTTTTGGTTACTTCTGGTCACTCATGCCGCCATCAAATTAAGGATGGTACGCAAAGAGAAACATTGCATCCTGTTGAAGTTTTGTTTGATGCATTGGTATAAAGAACTTAAGAGGTCAGTAGGTACGGTTAAAAAAAGAAACCCATTTAAACCTGAAACAATTCGGCAAGTGACAATTTAGGAAAATTATGTTTCGGTTAAAACCGATTTACGTTACGCAATATTGCACGGCATAAATGCCGTGCCTATTTATTAAAAAGATGATTATTTAGAACATTCATAATTTAGCCCTGGGATTTATCCCAAGGTACTGCATTGCGTTCCTTTCGGGCTTTAGCCCAACTAAGAATTGTTATGAAACGAGCATGAGAATAATCTTACAGGAGAGTCACTTTTATTATACATCATGACCCAATTTCTTTAATAGATACTGCTGTTTAAATCAGCTCCCCTCCTTATTTAAAGGAGGGGTGGATGATATTGAGGTACGAAATATCAGACGGGGTGGTTATCTACCTCTAAAAGCTAAACTATTTTATAGATACCTCCGGGTCGGCTTTTAATCATTCCTTTAAATTCTAAATCTAACAACACGGCAGAGAGCTTGCCCACAGGCATCCCAGTTTTAAGAACCAACAAGTTTAAATTCATCTCCTTTTCTACCAACAAAATATCTATTATAGACTTTTCGAATGGCGTCTCTGCAACAGCGAAGAGATTCCCCTGTGAAGTTGCAGAAACTTTATCAGAACTTTCCCAACCCAAAACATACTCCAAGTCATCCACCGACTCAATGAGCGCAGCCATATTGGATTTTATCAACTTATTGCATCCTTTGGAGACCTCATCGCCTACCCTCCCAGGGAAAGCCATAACATCTCGATTGTAGCTGGAAGCAATATCGGCCGTGATTAGTGCACCCCCTTTTTCAGCAGACTCAACCACCACCACAGCGTCACACAAGCCTGCTATGATCCGATTGCGTCGAACGAAGTTTTGCCGATCGGGATTGGTGCCAGACAAAAACTCTGTGACCAAAGCCCCTCGCTCTATCATATCACGAGAGGTGTTGTAATGACTTCCAGGATAGACTCGATCCAATCCGTGCGCTAAAACGCCCACTGTAGCCAACTGATTGCGCAATGCGGCTCTATGTGCACATATATCCACACCGTACGCCAATCCGCTAACAATAAGCACCTCTGGGTGACGAACAGCCAAATCTGCAATCAGTTTTTCACACAAAGAAATTCCATCGTCTGTAGGGCGACGAGTACCCACCACACTAATCACTTTTTTTACATCTAAAGAGTGCTCTCCTTTCATATAAATCATCAATGGAGCATCTTCACAATTGGCCAATCTGCGCGGATAATTTTCATCAGTAAAGAAGAGCGTCTTTATTTCGTTTTTTTCAATATACTCGACTTCTTCGCTGGCTCGACTCAGAGCTTCCTTAAGACCCAAACTCTGAATTTTTCCAGCCAAAACAGTTCCAATACCAGGCACCCGTGAGAGATCTTGCTTTTTAGCAAACACAGGTTCAACTCCGCCCAAATAGGCAATAAGGTTACGTGCCAACTTTGGCCCAATCCCTTTTATTAAACTAAGGGCTATCTGATATTTTAACAAGGAGTCCAATGGGGTGTTTATTGGCTATGGGGTTAGATCGGTTTATCTCTTATTGAGCTTATGTACAAATTCAAGAAAAGCAGTACGCTGAGAATTACTCATAGCCGAAAGCCCAAGCTTGGGGTATTTAGCAATCCCTTTTCCTGACTCTTCAAAAAGATAGAGATAACCAAAAGGCCCCACTTTCTTAACCTGAAAGCTATGAAATCTGCTCAGCTCTATTTTAAACGATTTGTATTCTCTTCCAATGGGTGATAAATTGAAGTAGCGAACCTGCAAATAGTGGTTGTTTTCAATTTTAAATTCCAAATAATAATATCCGCCCAATCCAAAGCCTATGGCCAGTCCGAAAGTAATTACGCCCAAAAGAACTTGAAGAGCTAATGGGATATCGACTTTCACTAAAAGGGAAGTTACAAACAAACCCAAAAGCAATATCCATGAAAAAGCGAAAACACGAATGATCTTATGAGCGCTATCTTTGTTATCCATAAATGTAAGTTTAAACTTATATGCAAAAAACGAAAATTATCCTAAAACTACAAAATTAACTCTTGGGTTCATCCTAAAAAGAAGAACCAATTATAATCCCTAATGGGCAAATAACGACTCTTTAACTTAAATATCTTATTTTTGCACCACTTTCTTATCGTTTCAAGATAAGAATCATCTTAAAAAGAATTTAAAAATATGCAATCTCTTCAT
>CAZJDS010000099.1:0-8299 GCA_964544795.1 uncultured Alkaliflexus sp.
TACCATCATTGCAGCCCGCACAAAAGGTCTAATCATTCTTGAAGATCAAATTCGCAAGCATTCTGATGAGGTGATTGTGATGACGGATGATGGCTCTTACGGTCAGAAGGGTTTGATTACTCATGGAATTGAAGCGGTGGTGAAGCGCGAAAAAGTCGATCAAGCTGTTCTTATTGGTCCTGGTATTATGATGAAATATGCAGCACTTACCACCAAAAAATTCAACATTCCATCTATTGCAAGTTTAAATACGATTATGGTCGATGGTACGGGCATGTGTGGCGCTTGTAGGGTAACTGTGGGCGGCAAAACGAAATTTGTTTGCGTGGATGGACCTGAATTTGATGCTCATCAGGTTGATTTCGATGAGATGCTGTCAAGGCTAAGTGGCTATCGTGATGAGGAGAAGAAAGCCAGTGATGATTACACTTGTCAATCAATTTAAAAGAGACTATTGATGGATTCCAAAGAATATTTAAAAGAAGAACGTGCTCAGGAGTGGCGTGCCGAACTTAGAAAAGAGCTGAAGACCAAAGAGCGCACGAATTTGACTCGAACTGAAATGCCTGCTGCACCTGCGGCCGAGCGAAGTCGCTCATACGTTGAGGTGAATAGTGGATTGACAGAGGCTCAAGCCATCACAGAGGCATCACGTTGCATAGATTGTCCTGATCCTACTTGTATTTCGGGTTGCCCAGTAGAAATAAACATACCTAAGTTTATTAAAAATATTGAACGAGGTGATTTTATGCAGGCGGCTAAAGTATTGAAAGAAACCAGCACTTTGCCTGCTGTTTGTGGTCGTGTTTGTCCGCAAGAGAAACAGTGTGAGGCCAGCTGTTTTTATACCATTAAGCTGAGCAAACCCGCTGTGGCCATTGGTCATTTGGAGCGTTTTGCAGCTGATTTTGAGCAACAGAGCGGTGCTGTTTCTGTTCCTGAAACCGCGCCTGCCAACGGAATTAAAATTGCAGTGGTAGGTTCTGGACCTGCAGGATTGTCCTTTGCAGGCGATATGGCAAAAATGGGGTATGATGTTACTGTTTTTGAGGCACTCCATGAAATTGGTGGCGTGTTGAAATATGGTATTCCAGAATTCCGACTACCTAATAGTGTGGTAGATGTGGAGATTGAAAGCTTACAAAAAATGGGGGTCAAGTTTGAGACCAACTTCATTGTGGGTAAAACCGCTTCTGTTGAAGATCTCCGAGAAGAGGGTTTTCAAGGATTTTTTGTGAGTAGTGGAGCCGGTTTGCCACGCTTTATGAATATTCCAGGTGAAAATTTGGTGGGCGTACTTAGTTCCAACGAATATTTAACCCGTGTGAACTTAATGGGCGCTTCTCAAGCTGGTATGGACACACCCGTTGTGAAAGGAAAACGTGTAGCGGTCATTGGGGGTGGAAATACAGCTATGGATTCGGTTCGCACTGCTCTCCGTTTGGGCGCTGAAAAAGCCACTATTATTTATCGCCGTTCTTTGGATGAAATGCCAGCTCGCGTTGAAGAAGTTGTGCATGCCAAAGAAGAAGGAGTTGAGTTTCTAACTCTTCACAATCCTTTGGAATATATCGGAGATGACAAAGGCAAGGTGAAACAGATCAGATTGCAAAAAATGGAGTTGGGAGAAGCCGATTCAAGCGGGCGCCGTTCACCCGTTGCAATAGATGGATCTGATTACATTATTGATGCCGACACAGTGGTGGTTAGTGTGGGCGTTTCTCCTAATCCGTTGATTCCCCAATCCCTTCCTGATTTAAAAGTGAGCCGATGGGGTACGCTGGAAGTGAATCCAGAAACTTTTCAGACCTCCATTCCTGATATTTTTGCAGGCGGCGACATTGTACGCGGAGGTGCCACAGTTATATTGGCAATGGGTGATGGACGGAAAGCTGCAAAATCTATGGATCAATATATTAAGAACAGATCTTGAAACGAGAAAACAGGATGAGGTTTAGGTTTCAATGCCTAAATGGATTTTTTGTCTCATTTTTTATTTTGTGAAATTTCTGTTCTAAACATTTTAATCATTTTATCATGGCAAACCTAACAACCAAATATCTAGGTCTGGAATTAAAAAACCCTCTTATTGTGGGAAGTTCTGGACTTACCGCATCTGCAGACTCTATCGTTAAATTTGCTCAAATCGGAGCAGGGGCTGTAGTATTAAAATCCGTTTTCGAAGAAGAGATACAGATGGAGTATCAGGCTACCTTCAAGAATCATTTGGGCGAGATGGAGAACAATCTTGAGTTTTTTGACTATTACGATTATAAGCTGAAAGATGATATGCTGCGCCGAACCACAGATCTTATCTCTGAAGTGAAATTGAAAAGTGATATTCCCATTATTGCCAGTATAAACTGTCGATCTGTAGGAGAATGGTATGCCTTTGCGTCCAAATTACAAACTGCAGGAGCCGATGCATTGGAATTAAATCTTTTTCGAATGCCCGTCTCTGTAGATGAAGATGCTGCGGCCATTACCGAACGCTATCTTAAAATAATTACAAAAGTTAAGGAGCATGTTTCCATACCTGTTTCAGTTAAGCTTTCTCCTTATTTTACCGACTTAGCGCATGTTGTATCTAAAATGGAAAATTCTGGAGTGGATGGTTTTGTACTGTTTAACCGTTTCTACAACCCTGATTTTGATCTCAATACAAAGAGAGTAGTTTCATCACAAGTTTATTCCAATGCTCACGATTATGTGTGGCCTATGCGTTGGGTATCGATTTTAGCACGAAAGTTGAATGTAAATATTGTCGCTTCTACGGGAGTTCACACACCCGAAACATTTATTAAAATGTTGGTGGCAGGTGCTTCGGCAGTTCAGGTTGTATCGGCTCTATATATAAATGGTCCTACATATGTTCTTGATTTCTTGCATGGCTTAGAAAAGTGGATGGAAAGTAAGGGTTTGCGTTCTATATCTGAGATTCAAGACTTCGGAAAAGATCTTCTGCCTAAGAATCCTGAAATGTTTGAGCGCGTGCAATTTATGAAGTATTTTAGCGATTATAAGAAATAATCTTTTTAATATTCGGTGAGTCGAAATATTATATTCGTTTCCAAAAAGGTTGTATCCTTGGGAGTGATATAAGTTATTGATACTATTTTGGTGTTATTGTGCATTAAAATAGAGAGGGTTTCTGTTTGTTTATTCCGAAAAACTCCTTACTTTTGCGCCGTTAAATAACATTTTTATAAATAAAAAACACGTTTTATGTTAAACAGCTATGAAACCGTTTTCATTTTAACTCCCGTTTTGTCTGATGTACAGATGAAGGAGACGGTAGAAAAGTTCAGGAAGCTGATCCTGGATAGCGGAGGCGAAATTATCAATGATGAGAATTGGGGTCTTCGCAAATTGGCTTATCCTATTCAGAAAAAATCCACAGGTTTTTACAATCTTTTGGAATTTAAAGCTGAGCCGTCTCTTATTGAGAAGTTAGAATTGCAGTATCGTCGAGATGAGCGCATTATTCGATTCCTAACTTTCAAATTAGACAAGTATGCAGCACTTTATGCTGAAAAAAGAAGAGGTTTAAACAAAAAAACTGAAAAGGAGAAATAAGCTATGGCTCAGAAAAATCAAAGTGAAATTAGATATCTAACACCTCCATCGGTAGAGATTAAGAAGAAGAAGTATTGTCGGTTTAGAAAAAACAAAATCAAATACGTGGATTATAAAGATCCAGAGTTTTTGAAAAAGTTTTTGAACGAGCAAGGTAAAATTTTACCTCGTCGTTTAACAGGTACCTCTTTGAAGTATCAACGTAAAGTAGCTCGTTCTATTAAGAGAGCTCGTCATTTGGCATTATTGCCTTATGTAACCGATTTGATGAAATAATTTAAGGAGGAAAAAGTTATGGACATAATATTAAAAGAAGATGTGGCCCATGTTGGCCTCAAAGACGATATTGTAACCGTTAAACCGGGTTACGGAAGAAACTACCTAATTCCTCGTGGAATTGCTATTTTGGCCACAGAATCTGCTCGTAAAGTGCATGCGGAAAATCAAAAACAACGAGCGCATAAAGAAGCTAAGTTGCGTGATGCAGCTACAGCTTTGGCTGAAAAACTGGACGGCGTAAAATTGACTATTGGAGCAAAAACAAGTTCAACTGGTAAGATTTTCGGTTCAGTAAATAACATTCAAATTGCTGATATGTTAGAGAAAGATGGTTTCACCATCGATCGTAAAGATATCACCATCAAAGATCAAGTGAAGGAAGTAGGAACTTATTCTGCGGTCATCAAATTGTATCGCGATGTGAAAGCAACTATTGAATTTGAAGTTGTCAGCGAATAAATTTATTTTTAAACATATCACGTTTTTCAAACAGACAAAAGACCGGCTAACCACCGGTTTTTTTGTTTTTTAATTTGAAGATATTTATCCAAGTACTATAATAAGTGTCGTTAGCTGAAGTTTATTTTTATTTGTTGCTGGGTGTTGCTATTTTAGTGCCAGTATTAATTTTTAGTGTTTTTATAAAAACAATAAATCAAGCAATCATGAAGAAAGTTTGCCTACTTATTTTAGCGATATTTTTGTCTGCTTCAGCATTTTCACAAGAGGGAGTACGACAAGTCATAACGTTGGATAGCGACTGGAAGTTTATTAATCGCGAGGTGAAAGGCGCGCAAGATCAACATCTATCTACCAAAGGATGGGAAACAGTTGAGGTGCCGCACGATTGGGCCATAAAGGGACCATTTGATAAAGAAGTAGATAAACAAGTGGTACAGGTAACCCAAGACATGGATGATAAAGCCAGAGAGCGTACGGGAAGAACTGGTGCATTACCTCATGTTGGTGTCGGCTGGTATCGTAAAACATTTCAAGTCCCTCATTTTACGGAAGGGAAAAAAGTGTTGCTAACTTTTGATGGCGCTATGAGTGATGCACGGATTTATATTAACGGAGAGGAAGTGGGTTATTGGCCATATGGCTACAGCTATTTTTATTTTGATATTTCTAAATACGTTAAAGCTGGCGAAGATAATTTGCTTGCTGTACGCTTGGAAAATCTGCCTCTTTCATCTCGCTGGTATCCAGGCGCAGGAATTTATCGTAAGGTACAAGTCATAGTTAAAGATGAAGTGAGTTTTGACAAATGGGCTACCTTTATTACAACCCCTTATACTTCCGATGAAGTAGCTCAAGTAAATATAGCTACCGAGGTGACAGGTGATGGCGTTCGTATGGAAACAGATATAATTGATCCAAATGGTAAAGTTGTTGCATCCAAAAGCACCGATGATCTGTTTGGTAAAAAGATGGAACAGAATATTAGGGTGCCTAATCCACAACTCTGGAGTATAGAAAACCCTTATCTATATCATGCCAGAGTAAGATTGTACCAAGGTAATACATTAAAAGATGAAGAAACCATTCGTTTTGGTATTAGAAGTGTTGTGTATGAACGTGGAAAAGGGTTGGTCTTAAATGGCGAAGTGACTAAGTTTAAAGGAGTTTGTTTGCATCATGATTTGGGTCCATTAGGTGCTGCGGTAAATGTGGCCGCTTTAAGACGTCAGTTAACTATCTTGAAAGATATGGGTGTCAATGCAGTTCGTTCTGCACACAATATGCCCGCACTTGAACAGGTCGAATTATGTGACGAAATGGGTATTTTATATCTGGCTGAGACCTTTGATGAATGGGCCAAACCCAAGGTGAAAAATGGTTACAATCGCCTTTTTGAAGATTGGGCAGAAAAGGATGTAGTAAACTTAGTTCGTGCCTTGCGTAATCATCCCAGTGTAGTTATGTGGAGTTCTGGTAATGAGGTGCCAGATCAGTGGGGCAATGAAGGGGTGAAGCGCGCTAAATGGTTGCAGGATATTTTCCACCGTGAAGATCCTACCAGACCCGTTACTGTGGGGATGGATCAGGTTGCCGCTGTTATGGAAAACGGTTTTGGTGCCATTGTTGATCTACCTGGTTTGAATTACCGTGTGCACCTTTATGATGAAGCTTATAATCGTTTTCCTCAGGGATCTATTTTGGGATCAGAAACTGCCTCTACAGTGAGCTCAAGAGGAGTTTATAAGTTTCCAGTGGAAATATATAATCACAAAACATATGATGATTTCCAAAGTTCTTCCTACGACTTGGAGTATTGCCGTTGGTCAAATCTTCCAGATGACGATTTTGTGTGGCAGGATGATTATGATTGGGTGATTGGTGAGTTTGTGTGGACTGGGTTTGATTATTTGGGTGAGCCTACTCCCTACAATGAAGCATGGCCATCTCGTAGTTCCTATTTTGGAATCAATGATTTAGCAGGATTACCTAAGGATAGATATTATCTCTATCGCAGTCGGTGGAATACAAAAGATGCCACTCTTCATATTTTACCACACTGGAATTGGGAAGGTCGAGAAGGAGAAATCACTCCAGTCTTTGTTTATACCAGCTATAATAGTGCAGAGCTGTTTGTTAATGGCAAAAGTCAGGGCATACAAGCTAAAACCAAGGACAAAACAAAGCAACATCGTTACCGCTTGATGTGGATGGATGTTAAATATGAACCTGGCACTATTAAAGTTGTGGCTTTTGATGATGATGGAAATATTGCAGCTGAAAAATCTATACATACTGCTGGGGAGGCTTATGGATTGAAGTTGGAAGCAGATCGTGAAAACATTACTGCGGATGGCAAAGATCTCTCCTATATTACTGTCTCCGTGGTAGATAAAGATGGAAACTTTTGTCCAACAGCTACCCATCAACTTAACTTTAAGGTGACAGGTGCAGGTGAATTTAAAGTGGTGTGCAACGGTGATGCAACATCTCTTGAAGAGTTTCACAAGCCTACCATGAAAGCTTTTAGTGGCCAATTGGTCGTTACTGTGCAGTCGTTAGATAAAGCTGGTGATATAACGCTTGAGGTTAAAGGTAAAGGATTGAAGAGCCAGCGAATAACTATTCACAGTAAGGAGCAAGATTTAGATAGCGCGACAAAATTTCTGTAAAAGAAAAAGTTTGGTTAATTTATCTGTCACAAAAGAGGAGAGATTATAACTTCTCTTTTGTGCAGAAAATAACTTGTTGATTAATCGTGCAACAATGGATTGTTTTACTTAACAGCAATGGTTTCGATCTCCACCAATGCACCTAAAGGGAGATCTTTTACTGCAAAAGCAGCACGCGCAGGCGCATTTTCTTTATAGAAGGAACCATACACTTCGTTCATAGCTTTGAAATCGCTCATGTTAGCCAAAAGACAAGTTGATTTAACCACATCAGAAAAGGAGTAGCCTGCCTCATTTAAAATAGCAGAAATGTTTGCCATCACTTGTTTAGTTTGAGCGGTAACATCTCCATCTACAATTTTTCCAGTAGCAGGATCCACAGGAACTTGTCCAGAGATGTATAAAGTACCATTTGCTTTAACAGCTTGGCTATAGGGTCCAATAGCCGCTGGAGCTTTTGTTGTGTGAATAATCTTTTTCATAATATTGTCTTTTTTAGAGATCGGATATGCACATTTTAGTATCTGCATCCTGAATTTAAGATTAATACTTTTTTGAATAGAAAAAACAGGTGCTTTTAGTTCTTCAAAGTAATTTATCTCCAGTTCGGATTATCTCTGGCACTACTTCTTTTTTCATACTTTAAATCACGTAGCAAGCTGCTGTTTACTGAAATAGAGAAGAAAAATGATTTATAACGGCCAACGGGTACTAAGTTAAAGCTCATATTCCAACAGTGCAGATTTCTGTTTATCCTAAGATTGGTATGCGATATCTCTTTTCTTTCTAAGTTATAACCGCTGGATAAGCTGAGATCCCATTTGGGCGTAAGTGTAATTCGCCCTGATGCGTTGATGTCGGCAGTAAATTTATGATCGTAGGCCATCTTCTGCTTGTTGAATTTATCTTGCACCAGTCGCATACTGTAGTTGATAGACATATTCCAAGGGATGTCAAATTCAGCATAACCATCGTCATCCATAGTCTGTCGTTGAATATTGGCTGGCGACTGACTGCCTTGCATGTGTTGATCTCTTAAAGGATCATTATCGAATGGATCTTCTACAGGATTTGTTGTTTCCTCTGTTGATCCTTTTTTATCTCCTTTCTTTTTAAAAGTATCTGATCCAAAGTTAAATCCAAAGCTTAGATTGGCATTTTGCAAGCGAGCCAAACGGTTGTTTTTTGAGATTTCAAACCTGTCATATCGGTAAACTCTTCCGCTGGAGAGGGTATCTAAAGCATAGGGGTCAAAAGTGGCCCCAAAGCTAATACTGGTACCTAATAACTTGGTTCTTCCGCTCATTGAAATG
>CAZJDS010000100.1:0-8243 GCA_964544795.1 uncultured Alkaliflexus sp.
AAGTTGGTGACACTCAATATCGTTTGACTGGTGTTGTTACTAATATTGATACAAAATATAATAACAACATAAATATAAGTGACTTCTCTGGAGAAACTTACGTGTATCGTCTTGATTTAGATGAAAAAGAATACAAAGTTGGAGATATAGTTACTGTTGTAGGAAAACGTGGCGAGCACAATGGTCATCAATTAGCAAATGGAGTTTTAGTGAGCGTTATTCCTGTAACTTCTGCCACTATTACCGAGCTACTAATGAAACCCGATTCTAAAGAAGATTTCTATATGGTATCTGGCGAAATCGTAGATGTTAAAGATGAATATCACGGGAATGTTGATTTAAAAGATGGTGACAGTGAGATTCATATGCGTGGATTTTATCCAGGTTATGGTGCATATGACGATTACAGGAAAAACTTTATTGTTGACAAAGGTCTTAAAGTTGGAGACAAAATAACAGTTATAACAACGAAAGGCTCTTTTGGGGGAGTAGCCCAGCTTAATAATGGTATATATTTTAGTCACGTAAGTGCAGACTAAGTGGTGTTAAATATACATCTAGTTATGAAAGATTATCTGGTGAAAAGGCATTGGACTTAATAAATAAAGGCGGCGATCCACTAATTAGAGGATCGCCGTCTTTATTTTTAATAGTAAGAATTTTTACATTCTAAAGTTGATCAATTATTTTAGTGACCTTAGCAGCTTCGTCCTGCATTTCTAATCTAATATAGCAGTTACGCAGATAGACCAATTGGTTTTTATTTGTGGGATCTTGCTCTTTAAGTTTTAGAAGAATATCTCTTGAAATTTTATAATCGTCCGTTAGCTTCTTTAGTTCTCTACGTAAATAAGCATAAGCAGTCGTATTTTTATCTTTATTATATTTTGCCATTTCAGACTGATATTTTCTTTCCGCTTTATCAAAGTGATATTTAGCTTTCCAGAATAACGCAGGACCATAATTGGGATATTTTTTCAAGAACTCCTCATGTTTGTAGTAGCTACTGTCTCTTTTACCCGTGGCCTCTAATGCTGTTAAGTATGCATATTGAAGCTCTGGCGTGTTCTTTACCTCAATTTCATTCCATAGGGTTAATGCCCATTCGTAATTCTCCCTTTTGATATGATTCTGAAATAGTTCGATGAGCGCTTGGTCTTCAAATGAGAGTTCTGATTCCGTAGTGACTATGCTGTCAGACTGAAGTGTGCCTAAGTCAGAAGCAATTATTGTATTTAAGGGAACGGAGAAAGAAGCTCCTGTTATTACAAGTGTAAATAATAACTGTTTGGTTTTCATGTTATAGTGTTTAATAAATAGGTTGTTTAATATGTAGTTAATCAATTTCCAAGCCAAATTTACTCATTTTTCAGGAATGAGAATAGATTTATGAAATCGGGAGTAACCCTTTGGCGTGATTTTAGGTCAAAGTTAAAGTTTATTTGTTTATGCAAAAGAAGATAGAGATATTTACCTACTATTGATAAAATTAGAATTATGCAACGAACAGTTATAATTTGGATCATACTCATTTTTGTAGGAGTTAGTGCTTGGTCTCAAGAGCAGTGGACTCCTGAACGTATCAAAAATCGCATTTTGCGCCAAGTTGGGGTTGAAACGTTTGTTGACACCACCCGTGTTCATGATCCAGTGATTATTAAGGATAATGATCGTTATTATATTTTTTCCACAGGCTGGGGGGTAAGTATGTATTCATCTGAAGATATGAAAACATGGCGAAGCGAAATGCCCGTATTTATGGAGCCTCCACAATGGGCTTTCGATACTGTCCCTGGGTACAATGGTCACACTTGGGCACCCGATATCACTTACTACAATAATCAATATATTCTATATTACTCCATATCTACATTTGGGAAAAACCGATCGGCCATTGGTGTCGCTACCAATGTTACTTTAAATCCCGAAAGTGAGCTCTATAAATGGGTAGATCATGGTCCTATTATTATCTCTACACCTGGTAAAACCAATTGGAACGCCATTGATCCTAATTTTGTGTTGGACGATTCTGGCCATCCCTATTTGTCATTCGGCTCGTTTTGGGGCGGCTTGGTTTTGGTTCGTTTAACTGATGATGGATTATCGGTGGAAGATAAGGTGGATGATTATAAAATAATTGCTACTCGAAAGCTGCGTAACAACTCTGTGGAGGCGCCCTTTATTTTTAAAAAGGAGGGATGGTATTATCTTTTTGCTTCTTATGATTTTTGTTGCCGAGGAGCTGAAAGTACCTACAAAGTGGTAGTAGGCCGATCAAGAAATGTCGATGGTGAATATATAGATGAGGAAGGTAATTCCATGTTAGAAGGCGGAGGAACTTTAGTGGTTCAAGGAAACGATAAGTATGCTGGCGTAGGACACAATGCCGTGGCCACGTTCAATGGTATTGACTATCTCCTTTTTCATGCGTATGATATGGAGCGAAAAGGAGCAAGCTTCTTAAGAATATTGCCCATTACTTGGGCGGATGGCTGGCCAAAAGTAGCTCAAGATTTTTAAAAAGTTCCATACAAAGCATATTCTGAGGAGTTGCAGAATACTTGGCTATAAATATAAAAACCATATCGGTTGGTCTCTATCTTCCGATTGAGTTGTACCACAGGGTGATTACCATCTACCTTGAAATATTGTTGAAGTTTTTCATCTGCTGTAATGGCTAAAATTTTCTGCTCCCCTCCTTTTACTTCAACCTGATAGTTTCTCCTCAGCACATCGAATAGAGATTTGTTCTCCAACGATCTTTGTGTAAATCGTGGCAGGTTGATATTGGGTAACATTGTGATGTCAAAGAATACAGGCTTGTCATTAACCATTCGCAAACGTTCAAAATAAATACATCCTACCTCTTTTTCTGATTTTGTCAGTGGAAAAGTAAAAGCTTCATCCCAAGTTCTCACTTCGGGTTGAAGGGTAATAATGGTGGTGAGATTATCTTGTCCTACTGCGGAGGTGGTTCCTCTTAATGATAAAATACCAACACCTTTAGGAATTCCTTTCACAATACTTCCCTTGCCCTGTTGTTTGCTAATATACCCTTCGTTTTGAAGTCTATCCAGTGCCTTACGAACTGTTGGGCGTGCAACTTCGTGTTTGGTGCTTAAATCATTTTCAGAGGGGAGAAGATCTCCTTCTTTATAAATCCCTTCATTGATGTGTTGACGTAGTGTTTCGTAAATCTGTTTGTAGGGTGGAAGGTTAATAGGTTTTTGCATAACTTATGAATGTTGTAAATACTTGTGAGATTCTATTAAGCCTCAAAAATAGAGAATATTTTTCAAACTCGTCTACCCATTCATTTTTATTTTACAGTACATCTATTCAGTTGCGTAGTTATGTTATGGTAGATGTAAAGATTTAATGAATGAAATATGTGAAGTGAAAAGCATTCTTAATTAAAAGCAATTATTTCACAAACAAACTTGTAATAACAAGTTGGACTTATTATCTTTGATGCAAAATATAAATATATATGGCTACAGTTATAATTATGCCCAAGCAAGGGCAATCTGTTGAAAGTTGTATTATCACTGAGTTCTATAAAAAGAAAGGTGATAAAGTTTCTAAAGGCGATCTGCTTTTTGCTTATGAAACGGATAAAGCTTCTTTTGAAGAGGAAGCCCCAGAAGATGGTATCTTATTGGAGGTTTTTTTTGCAGAGGGCGATGAAGTTCCTGTGTTAACTAACGTTTGTGTGATTGGTGCAGAAGGTGAGTCTGTTGAAGAGTTTAGACCTGCTGGAGAATCATCTCAAGAACCAGAAATTACCGAAGAGGCTGCAAAACCTGAAGAGGTGAAGAGTGAAAAGGTTGTTCAGAAGGAATCACAGGCAGCAGCTGATAATGGGGAAGTAGTGGGAGTTTCTCCTCGTGCCAGAAACCTGGCCGATAAGAAAGGTGTGAATATTTCCGCTCTCTCTGGTACTGGACCTAAAGGACGTATCATTGAACGTGATGTTGAGGTTGCGATATCTTCGCAAGGAAAGATGACACCATTGGCCAAGCAAATCGCTGCCGAAACAGCGGCTCCATCAGTTTCTAAAGGAACTGGGTTGGCAGGTGCTGTAACGGGAAAAGATGTGTTAGCAGCAAATCCTGTCTATGGCAACGACTTTGAAGTGAAGCCCCTTACCAATATGCGTAAATTGATTGCTGCGGCAATGCACTCTTCCTTGCAGAATTCTGCTCAACTTACACACCATTTGGGTGCCGATGCAAGACGCTTGCTTTCGTTACGTAAAAAAGTAAAAGCGGCCATGGATGAGGGGTATCCTACCAATATTACCCTGAATGACATGATTTGCTATGCTACCATCAAAGCATTAAAGAAATTTCCACAAGTAAATGCTCACTTTATGGGCGACAGTGTGAAATTGTTTAACAAGGTCCATTTTGGTTTGGCAGTGGATACAGAGCGCGGTTTGATGGTTCCAGTTGTTAAAAACGCCGATGATCTTTCCATTCAAGGTTTGGCCAATCAGTTTAAAGAGATTGCTGCGGCCAGTCGCAAAGGGAGTGTTGATCCTGAACTTTTAGCTTCAGATGCTGCTTCGTTTACTGTTTCAAACTTAGGAAATTATGGTGTTGAGATGTTTACACCCGTAATTAATCTTCCTCAAGTGGCTATTTTAGGTGTTAACACCATTGTTCCACGGCCTAAAGATTTAGGAGATGGAGTCTACGGATTTGTTCCCTATTTAGGATTGAGTCTCACTTACGATCATCGTGCTTTGGATGGAGGAGAAGCTACTCGGTTTGTAAAACAAGTTGCCATTGAGATTGAGAACCTTGAATTTGAGATGTAATACTAAACTGTAGGATGCCGAACAGATGTTAAACATTATTTATCACATAAATGCAAACTGTAAATGTCTGATCCTCTCCGATTAAAAAATATGTATGTATAATTTAGCAATTATAGGTGGTGGCCCAGCTGGATATGTAGCCGCAGAGCGGGCTGGAGCAAAAGGTTTAAAAGTAGTGCTTTTTGAAAAGAAAGAGTTGGGTGGAGTGTGTCTTAATGAAGGGTGTATTCCAACCAAAACTTTGCTTTACAGTGCTAAGATATACGATAATGCCAAAGGTGGAGACAAATATGGAATTATCGGAGATAAAGTAACCTTTGACTTTACCAAAATGATGACGCGTAAAAACGATGTGGTAAAAAAACTGGTTGGTGGCGTTGGCTTCAAAATGAAATCAAATAAGGTGGAAGTGGTTAAATCCGCCGCTATAATTAAGAGTCGCACATCTTCTGGCGTAGAAATAGAAGCCGATGGAAAAACGATTTTGGCAGAAAATGTATTGATCTGTACTGGATCAGATGCTGCTGTTCCACCCATTCCTGGGTTGAAAGAAGCGGGTGATATAATCGTTACCAATCGTGAGATCCTGGAATTGAAAGAACTCCCAAATTCTTTGGTGGTAATTGGTGGAGGGGCTATTGGCACTGAGTTTGCAAGTTTTTTCAGCAGTTTGGGTACTCAGGTCACTGTCATTGAGATGATGCCTGAAATTCTTACAGGCATGGATGCTGAAATGAGCGTAATGTTACGTAAGGCGTTGGAAAAGAAAGGTGTCTCTTTTAACTTATCTTCAAAAGTTACTTCCATCAAAGGAAATGAAGTTGAGTTTGAGAAAGATGGAAAAGTCCTTTCTGTGACGGGTGATAAAATCTTATTAAGTGTAGGCCGTCGTCCAAATACTCAAGGTATAGGATTGGAAAATATAGGAGTTGAACTGTTTCGCGGAGGTATCAAAGTAGATGAACAGATGCGAACTAATATACCCAATGTTTATGCTGCTGGTGATGTTACAGGTTTCTCCTTATTGGCGCACACTGCCAGTCGTGAAGGGGAAGTTGTAGTTAATAATCTTACAGGACGTAAGGATGTTATGCGCTACAATGCTATCCCTGGCGTGGTTTATACCAATCCTGAATTTTCAGGCGTGGGACTTACCGAAGAAGCAGCCAAAGCAAAAAACATTGAATATAAAATAGCAACTCTTCCGATGGCATATGCAGGGCGATTTGTTGCTGAGAATGAAGGTGGCTCAGGTTTGAGCAAAGTGCTAATAGGCGCCAAGTATGGCGAGATATTGGGTGTTCATATGTTGGGGAATCCATCCAGCGAAATGATCTATGGTGCTGCCATAGCTATCGAAACTGAGATGACGCTTCAAGAGATGCAGGAAATTGTGTTTCCACACCCAACAGTATCAGAGATATTTAAAGAAAATGTGTTTGCTTTTTAAGAGATAGTGTAGAATGTTGTAGTGAATATAAATATTTTCATTAATTCACTTAACCACTTCAAGATTCTATCCATTAGATGAATATAAGAAACGAAAAAAAGATAATAATATGGCAAAGATTCAGTTCCTGGATCCAAATAAATCCAGACAATCAGGAGAATTAAAGTTAAAACCGATCCCGGTTAACACCTACAATAAAACAGTTAAGGATGAGGTAAAAAACTTTACCAAGGAAGAGTTGATTAGAATTTATCACGATATGTCAATGATTCGTGAGTTCGAGACAATGCTTAACTTGATCAAAACCACTGGTGAATACAATGGGGTAACTTATAATCACCCTGGCCCAGCTCACTTGTCTATTGGGCAAGAGGCTGCTGCAGTCGGTATGGCTTTTACCTTAACGGTGGAGGACTTCATTTTTGGATCGCACCGTAGTCATGGAGAGATTCTGGCCAAAGGTTTGAGTGCCATTGCAAAATTATCTGATAAAGAGCTGACTTCTATTATGGAGCAGTTTTTTGATGGTGATACTTTAAAAGTGGTGAAAAAGGATTTTAAAGGTTCTGTAAAAGAGTTGGGTCGCCGATTCTTGATTTATGGAACTTTAGCTGAAATATTTGCACGCGAAACAGGATTTAATAAAGGTTTGGGTGGTAGTATGCATGCCTTCTTTACTCCATTTGGAGTTTATCCCAACAATGCCATTGTAGGTGGAAGTGGAGATATTGCAGTGGGGGCAGCACTCTTTAAAAAGGTGAATCGCAAACCAGGAATGGTGGTTGCCAATATTGGTGATGCCTCTATGGCCTGCGGGCCTGTTTGGGAAGGCATTACATTCTCGGCAATGGATCAGTTTACCCAATTGTGGGAAGGAGATATGAAAGGGGGTCTGCCAGTCATCTTCAATGTGATGAACAACCAATACGGGATGGGTGGACAAACCACTGGTGAAACTATGGGATTTGGCATGGCTGCTCGTGTGGGGGCTGGTGTTAACCCAGATCAGATGCACGCCGAGCGTGTAGATGGTTACAACCCATTGGCTGTAATTGATGCATATAAACGTAAGCGCAAGATAATTGAAGATAAAAAGGGACCTGTTTTATTGGAGGTTTTAACTTATCGTTACTCTGGTCACTCTCCTTCCGATGCTTCTTCGTACCGAAGTAAAGAGGAGGTAGAAGCTTGGCAAGAACACGACAGCATCGTGGATTATGGAAAACAGTTGATTGAAGCTGGTCTTGCTACCGAAAAGGATTTGAGCGCTATCGACAAAGATATAAAATCTATTATTTTCGAGATGTTCAAGCTCTCTATCGATCCAGAAATTTCACCTTATATGGATATGAAAAATCATCCAGAGCTAATTGGTGAGATGATGTTTTCGGATGAGTCTGTAGATGCCATGTTGCCTGGTAAGCCTGAGACAAATCACGCCATGGAAGAAAACCCTCGCGTGAAGCAGCTCAAAACAAAAGAGCGTTTTGCATTCGATAAAGAGGGTAAACCATTCTCGAAAATGAAACAGTTTCATCTGCGTGATGGTCTTTTTGAAGCAATAATAGATCGATTTTATAAAGACTCTTCTCTAATAGCTTATGGTGAAGAAAACCGTGATTGGGGAGGTGCATTTGCTGTTTATCGTGGCTTAACTGAAGCTTTGCCATACAACCGTCTCTTTAATTCACCCATTGCCGAAGCTGCCATTGTGGGTACTGCCATCGGATATGCCATGTGTGGTGGTCGCGTAATACCTGAAATTATGTATTGTGATTTCTTGGGTCGTTGTGGTGATGAGGTGTTTAACCAATTGCCCAAATGGCAAGCCATGAGTGGCAATGTTCTTAAAATGCCTGTGGTAATGCGTGTTTCCGTGGGTTCAAAATACGGAGCACAGCATAGTCAGGACTGGACTTCTTTGGTAGCACACATCCCTGGGTTAAAAGTAGTTTTCCCCGTAACGCCCTA
>CAZJDS010000101.1:0-6579 GCA_964544795.1 uncultured Alkaliflexus sp.
ACCCCTCCGGAGGAGGGGAATTAGGAGGGGAATTCGGAGGGGAATTAAGGGGGGAATTAGGTGAGGAGACAGGGGAGTTTGCGCCTATAGATCTGTTGGACTACATCTACGCGGTATTGCATTCGCCCACTTATCGAGAGAAATACAAAGAGTTCTTAAAAATTGATTTCCCACGTGTGCCTTATCCAAAAGATGCCGCCACTTTTTGGCAGTTGGTACAATTGGGCGGTGAAATTCGGCAAATCCATTTGTTGGAAAGCGCCAACGTTGACAACTACATCACCCAATATCCTGTAGGTGGCGATAATGTGGTGCGCCGACGAATCACCAAAAACAGTCCAGGTTTTGTGCCCACCGAGAATGGTTTGGGCAAAGTTTACATCAACGACGAGCAATATTTTGACAACGTACCCGAGGTAGCATGGGAATTTTACATCGGCGGCTACCAACCCGCCCAGAAATGGCTCAAAGACCGCACCGACCGCACCTTAGAATTTGAGGATATCCTACACTACCAAAAAATAATTGTGGCACTGTTTGAGACCGATCGGTTGATGAAAGAGATTGATGAGGTGGAGATGGAATAAAATTAGGAATAAAATTAGGGAATAGGGAATAGGGAATAGGGATTAGGGATTAGGGAATAGGAGTTAGGTTTTAGGGAATTAAGTCTCCAAAAACAGGGAGCGGAGTAGATAGAAAAAAGGAACATAAATCGAACGGAATGAAGCACAAGCTTTTTATAGGGGGTTGGGGGTAAATAAAAACAAAATTTGAAAAATTATAAATAAACCAAATTGAGCGCAGCAACAAGTCCTTTATAGGGGATTTAGGGGTAATATTTCTAAATTGCAAGCCGCTGGAGTCATAGGTTTTGCAGAGTTATGGGCTTAAAATAAAGGACGATTTATTGGTTATATATTGTTGGATAAGGCATATAACAATTGATATAAAGCAATGAAATAAAACGAAACCATCCATTCTTATAGACAGTTCTATAAGCTGGCAATTTTGAAATTGACATCTTCTTCATTCATAAATAATTATGCGAAAATAAATAGAAGAATATTGTGGAGTCCAGAAACCATAAAAAACGGGGCGGAACCGAAAAGCCATACGAGTAGGAAACATATAAATTTATTGAAAATAACTAATGAGACCCAAAATCCCCAAAATCAAACTGGTCAAACAATCATTGTTAATCAGATTGATAGGAAATCGAATGGTGTTGGAACAGCAGGTTTTGTTCTTGCCTTAATTGCTGTGTTTTTCGGCTGGATTCCAGTTTTAGGATGGTAAATATGGCTGTCTGGTTTGGTATTATCTTTTGTTGGTGTGTTCAAAGAGCCCAAAGGATTATCTATTGCTGGGTTGGTAATTTCTTTAATCGGAATTATTTTACTGGTTTCAGTATTTGGAGCAATCTTAGGCAGTGCTGCTTTCTTGTAAAGAATTTATAAGAAGCATCACGAAAGAAAAATAAGAAAGTTCCTTTGTAACAGTGTGTATGGTGCATTTGGTAAATTGTATTAGGTTCAAGTATGTTACATCCAAAAAGTCGTGTAGCCACTTGATCGGTTTGTACTTCGAATTGCCAAATAGCACTATACACCCAAATCGTTAAAGAGTATTTATATCACTAATATAAATCCTTCAACTATGAAGTTTAAATTGTTTGGTAAATTGAAACCAAACATGTTGAATGTTACCCATTTGAAAACATATTGTTGTCCGTTGATAGCCATTGCGTGTCGTAAAGGAATCTCACTTTATTCATACCTTTATTGAGCTTTCTATTTATCAATTCTGATTACATAACCGATATTTCTAATCCTTGACACCATTTAATTAAAAATAAACTACAAATGAACAGCAAACAAGTATCAACTTTCTTTGAGAAGTTAAAACAGTTCGTAGAAGAGAAAGAGTTAATCAAGCTGGTTTTATCCAACAAAAGAGATGAGCACTCCGATTTAAAAAGTCTTATTGCAACCCTAGTGAAACTAAAAGCAGGGTTTCGACTTCAGGTAGTCTATCGTCATAACACCAAGGATATTACTAAAAACTATACTTTTGAAGAAGGTCTTGTAGTTATAAACGAGATGTTCACAACTCATTTTCTAAATGGTCAAATAAATGCAAATAGAGAAGACGTTACACTAACTACAAACCCAAAGGGTAAAGTTAAACTCTCAATCAAAGAACCCACCCTGCAGCCCTTAGCAACTTTTGATCATGACAATATCAAAGATAGATGGATTGAAACGATGCAAAATGTCTATTTACGAGAGTTAGGAGTTACCAACGCAAAGGGGGAAGTTCGCCACCAAATGAGCGATAAATACAAGCAAATAAATCAATACATTGAATTACTTTCACCAGAAATAAAAGAACTCAAAAACCTCGACGAGTTACAGATCGTCGATATGGGGTCTGGAAAAGGGTATTTAACTTTTGCCTTATACGATTATCTACACAACCATCTTAACAGGAAAATAAAATTCACAGGCGTAGAATTTAGAGAGGATTTGGTAAATGTTTGCAACACCATTGCACAAAAGGCCGAGTTTGAAGATCTAAAGTTCATTACAGGTACCATTGAAAAAGCTGTCATTGATAAAATTGATGTTTTAATTGCCTTACATGCTTGCGATACTGCAACCGACGAAGCTATCTATCGGGGGATTATTTCAGATGCTTCATTAATTGTTTGCGCACCCTGCTGTCACAAGCAAATTAGAAAAGAATTTAATGTTACCAACGAATTAAGCCACGTTGTGAAATATGGCATCCTTAAAGAAAGGCAAGCCGAAATTATCACAGATAGCCTAAGAGCATTAATACTGGAAGCTTATGGGTACAAAACAAAAGTTTTTGAGTTTATCTCCACCGAACACACACCAAAGAATGTAATGATTATTGGACGAAAAGTAGATTCAAACAACCCCGATAAAGAAAAGTTGATGGAAACGATTCAAGCAATAAAAAAAATATATGGTATTGAAAAACACTATTTGGAAACACTGTTAAATATTTAATGCCAGTGCACACAAACAAGTTTATTTCTCATTCTTAAAAACCAAAGTCATGAAACGAGCCACAAGAGGTCTTTCTCACAAAGAAAGATGATTGTGTTGGCGAGTTCCATATGGCAATTGTAAATTAAATTTTATTCGTATGAAAACAAAAGCGTTATTGTTTACACTAAGTTTAGTACTTCTGTCCATAAGCACGAGCTGTGTTTATGCAAATAACGGAAGAGGAAATGAACATTCATTTATTCAAAATTACAAAGTTTCTCCAAACTTAGATTTGGTTGTGTCAACTACCGGGGGCAATATAATAGCCGTTGGTGAAGAGGGTAGTACTGTTGAGGTCTCTTTCATTGTTGCTTTAAGAGGTAAAGTGCTGGACATTACTTTTGATCAACTGAAGGAGTATGCTGTTGTTGAAATAATTAATGACAACTCGCGACTTGAAATCAATGTGAAAAGAATTATAAAAAGAAATGTGAGTGTTGGCTTCCTTATCAAAACCCCTATCAATTCATCCGCCGATTTAAAAACCAGTGGCGGAAATATTGAACTGAGAGGGATATCTGGTCAACAAAAAATTATGACCAGTGGTGGCAATATAAAATTAGAAAACATTAAGGGTGCTGTTCTTGCCAAAACCTCTGGTGGCAATATTCGAATTAGTGATTCTTCGGCCGAATTTAATGCATCGACTTCTGGAGGTAATATTTCGCTCGATAATATTGATGGAAAACTGAATGTATCGACTTCTGGAGGAAATATTCATGCCAACAACATTACAAAAGGATTAACTGCAAGAACCAGTGGGGGGAGCATTAAATTATTAAAAGTGCATGAGTTTATTGATGTTAGCACCTCAGGAGGATCCATCTCTCTGGATGAAATTTCTGGCTCAATAAGGGCAATTACCAGTGGTGGGAATATAAAGGCAAATATTATTGAATTAACAGACATGTTAGAGCTCAAAACATCAGGAGGTTCAATAAATGCCTCATTGCCTTCAGGGATAGGACTTGATTTGGATTTGTCGGCAGACAATATCGATACACCATTGGTAAACTTTACAGGTTCGGCCAAAAAGAATAGAGTTGTTGGGCAATTGAATGGAGGAGGTGTTAAGGTATCTATTTCAACATCAGCAGGTACTATTGTGTTAAATTATAAATAGTTTATCATATTAATGCGCATTTGATTCATAAAAACCAACCTTAACCCATACACAATATTGAATTCACTTTGGGAATCATGTTTTGTATTGTTCTGATCATGAGGTTAATCTCTATTTTACTACTTTGATCAGCTGAATGCTGCTGTGTAGAGAGAAATATTAGAAACCTAAGTTTAAATACTGAACCTATGAAAGCTCAATTAGCATTGTTTTTTATTTTTAGCACATACTCTGTGTTTAGTCAAAATCCGATCGCAGACTTTGAGGTGAATATCCACTATAAATGTGGGTATGCAACAACAGAGTTTATTAACAATTCTGTGAATGCAGACAACTTTTTATGGGATATTAAGGGTGATGGGAGTTTTATTGAGACTTTTGAACCTAGAGGTTCAAATATAGGAATAGATAAAAAATGGACAGTTACTTTAATTGCCAAAAAGAATGAATTGAGTGATACGCTGTCGAAGGAGGTTGAGATTTTTAATACAAAGATTAAATTTGAGACATCAGTAGTTGGTATGAATATTTATGCGCCAGTAACGGTTGAGTTTTTTAATTCTTCAGAGATTAGAGAAGGTGATAACGTTACCTATCAATGGGACTTTGGTGATGGAACTAAAAGTGATGAAAACAGTTTGAATTATACCTATAATTCAATAGGTACACATTTTATCACATTAACTGGAACCAAATCAGATGGATGTGAATTGTCTTTTACCGACTATATTATTGTGAGAGATACTGAACAAAAAGGGGAGTTTGAATTCATCACTTCTGATTGTATAGGTGAAGGTGAAGCATCACCGTGTGAATATGACAAACATTATAGTTTGATAAATAACACCTTACTAATTTATGGGAGGTACTATGGAAATTGTGGTACACATAAAACAGCGACACTTAGTTATGAAGGTGATACAGTTAAAGTTAAAACCTGGGAAGTGGGGCCATTAACAACTTGTGATTGTGAGTTTTGTTTTGAAATAACTGTTCCAGATATCACCCAGAGCTCTGTAGTTGTAATGTTTAATGGCGTGCCTATTTCACCTAATCCAACCAATAGTATAGAACGCATCATTAATAATTCAAGAATTAAAATCTTCCCTAATCCCGCAAATGATTATTTAACTGTGATTGACGAGGGAGTTAATTTGAAAAACGCTCAATATGAAATTATTGATACAGAAGGACGAGTTGTAAAAATTGGAAGGTTAAATGAAGAGTCTCAAGCAGATCTTAGAAAGATAGAAAGAGGCATTTATATGATTTCTATTTTAGATAAAGATAAAAACAAAGAATATGTAACAAGATTCGTAAAGGAGTGAAGTATGAATATATATCCCATTGCCATTGGTCTATTTCTTGGCTGATTAAAATAAACCCACTGTGGTGTCTAAAAAAAATGATTGTTAGAAATGAACCGTGCCGATGTGGCAGTGGAAAAAAAATATAAAAAGTGCTGTGGATAATGGAAAAACGGCTAAATTAAAAGAGATTTGTCAACTATAGAGCGATTATATAAAAGTTATGTCAGAAAAGAAACCTAAGCGTGCTCCAAAAGATTTTCCTATCATCTGTGTGGGTGGTTCGGCGGGTGGTCTCGATGCCTATATCCGTTTACTACAGAATCTGCCTGCCAATATGGGGGTGGCTATCGTCATTGTAAATCATTTGAGAACTGTAGCCACCTTGCTTCACGAGATTCTTCCAAGTCATACAGAGATGCCTGTTAAACTTATCACGGAAAAATTAGACATTAAACCCAACCATGTGTTTATAATTCCAGAAAAGCGCGATTTACATATTTTTGAAGATGAGTTCCGCTTAAAGCCGATATCCAAGCCTTGGGGCTGGCCCGACGTGATTACGGTTTTCTTGCGGTCCATAACTGAGCATTGGGATGGTAAACTTATTGCAGTCATCGTTTCTGGCTATGATGGGGATGGAGCGGATGCACTATGCGGCATAAAAGAAGTTGGCGGTATTACCATCGCCCAGAAACCCGACACCGCCTCTAAACCCGATATGCCAGAGACCGCCATAGCAAGCGGATGCATAGATTTTATTCTTTCTCCTGAGGAGATTGCCCAAGAAATTATACGAATTGTGCACGCAGACAAAGCGAAACCTTAGTTTATAAGCTTGAATGGTTGCTTGTCACCCTCTTAAGATTCAGTGTCCTTCATAGTCAAACCAAGAGAAAATGGCTGGTGTATTTGATTTGGCTCCATTTCCGGTGGCATAAAGTCCGGTGTAAACACCTGTAAACCAACCGAGGGTTTGAGTGCTGAGGAACTTAGAATCAACCTTTTCTACTACAGTAAAGTCTTTGTTGTTTTGTGCGTAGGAGAAGATAAACTCAAGACCATTTCC
>CAZJDS010000101.1:6589-8211 GCA_964544795.1 uncultured Alkaliflexus sp.
CTCATTTTCAATAAAAAATAAAAGAAGTTTTCTTTTTGATAAAAAAATGATTTGTTAGTTATATTTGTTGTATCAATTGAACAGTTTGTAATGCAAAAACTAAATAATATGACAACAAAGATCTATCAAATTCAAATTGCGCTACAAGGGAGCAAACCGAAAATATGGAGACGGATTTTAGTTCCTTCCGACCTGTTGCTTCCTGATTTTCATAAAATTATCCAGACAACAATGGGTTGGGAAAACTCTCATTTACATCAATTCATAAAAAACCAAACCTTTTACACTCGGAAAATGGAGGGGGATGATTTTTGGGAAGAGATGAACAATGTTGATTACTCAGAAATCAAAGTTTCGGACCTTTTGAAAAAAGAAGATGACAAAATTGTTTATGAATATGATTTTGGTGATGGTTGGGAGCACGACATCATTTTAGAAAAGATAGAGAAAGATGGCACAAATGAAAACATTCCAATTTGTTTGGCAGGAAAAAACAATTGTCCACCAGAAGATTGTGGTGGAATTTGGGGATATCTCAATATGTTGGAAGTCTTAGAAGATCCAGAACATGAGGAATACGAAGAGTATATGGATTGGTTAGGAGAAGATTTTGACCCAGCCTATTTCGACAAAACTGAAATCAATGAAATGTTGAAAGCAGAAGATTACGGGTGTTTTGATTTCTTTTGAAACAATCATGGAGTTATATACAACTATTAAAATCAAATTATTTACGGATGTAAGAGGAAATATCGGTTTACAATAGATATATTTCCCAGTGTGAATAAAACTGAGAGAGCCGAGTGCAATAAATTGAATAGTATGGACGAGAATTTTAAAAACAAATTTGATTTATCAATATCAAGAAGAAAATATTACAGCGAGGGTTACGGATTAATTTCTTGTCCAGAATGCGGTTCGAGATTAATTAAAGACAATTGCACTGTGGTAATTGCTGCAAAATCAGATACTGATAAAGGTGAATTTATGAGCAATCTGACTGGCAGCCATTTTTGCAATTCATGCCCTGTTGTTGTTTTTGATTCTGACAAAATTGAAACAGCAGCACGGTTTGGTATTAAAGGGGACAAGAACCTAAGATTTTTAATTGCTGGAATTGTAAACTTCAATGAGATTCCTGAAGAAAAGAGGCATCTTGAAATTGGAACAGACGAAAACCCATTGCCATTGGTCTATTTTTTGCCTGATTTAAATAAAACAACTGTTGTATCTGAAAAAAAGAGAGGTAGAAATGATCCATGTCCATGTGGCAGTGGAAAGAAATATAAAAAGTGCTGTGGATAATGGATACTTGTAATTAAATCCAGTTGGTAGTGATGTGCGTATAACTTCATTTAAGACTTTGAACTCTATTTTCATTATATTTGATTTTTATAATGATATAAAAAGCACAAAGTCTCAAAGATCCCTCCCAAAGATTGATCTGTTAATTATTAAAATATCCATCAGTTGTACGTTTCTGTGTGGTGTTTGTCGATTAAAAACCACATAAGTTTACACTCAATCATCATTTCTACAAAAACTATTCATGAAGAAACTTCAAATTGATATACCTCACTTTTTGCCTGGCATACCTGATCATAAAGATCCCTGTGTACAAG
>CAZJDS010000102.1:0-420 GCA_964544795.1 uncultured Alkaliflexus sp.
TGTATGTAGCAAGTCAGAATGCAGAGCACGGCGATGTTGTTTTATTATCTCCTGCTTGTGCCAGTTTCGATCTGTTTAAAAATTATGAGCACCGTGGAGAACTATTTAAAAAAGGTGTGCTTCAAATGAAAGTTTCATGACTGCATTTTTTAAAAAATATATTAAAGGCGATACAGGGATATGGTGGATTATCATCATCTTATCCATCGCGTCTCTGTTGTCTGTTTACAGTGCTACTGGCTATCTTGCTTATAAGATGCAAGGAGGGAATACTTCCTACTATCTCTTTAAGCAGTTGATATCACTGGGTTTTGGAATTGGCATTATCATATTTATGCTGAATGTGAAATCCAATTGGGTGGCTGGATTGTCGCTCATTGTACTTTATCTTTCCATGGGACTTCTTCTCGTCACCTTGAT
>CAZJDS010000102.1:486-8207 GCA_964544795.1 uncultured Alkaliflexus sp.
CATCAGAAATGGCTAAGTTGGCACTGATAGTTTATGTGGCTAATATTTTAGCGCGTCACCAGAAAGACGACCAACCTACTAAGGAGGCTTTTTGGCCCATATTGATTCATGTGGGGTTGGTGGCAGGACTTATTTTTACAGAAAATTTATCTACAGCTCTTCTGATTGTGGCGGTAAGTGTGGCCATGATGTTTGTGGGGCGCGTTCCTTTTCGATATTTGCTTACTACAGGAGTCGTGGTAGTTGGTTTTACCGCTTTGGTTTTGGTATTTGCTAAACATGTGGATTTTCTGCCACGGGCCAAAACTTGGTCTTCGCGTTTTGAGCAGTTCTTTAATCCCCAGGAGGCAAATCCTGCTTCCAATTATCAAGCGGATCAAAGTAAAATAGCCATTGCTTCTGGAGGTTTTTTGGGAATAGGTCCTGGCAACAGTGTTCAACGGAATTTCTTGCCCCATCCCTACAGCGACTTTATCTATGCAATTATAGCTGAGGAGTACGGCTTTGTGGGGGCTTTGGTGATTTTAATCTGTTATTTGTTGCTGCTGGCGCGAGTAGGGTATATAGTGGGTTCCAGTAAACGAACCTTTCCAGCTTTTATGGCATTCGGTTTGGGCTTGATGCTGGCTTCCCAAGCATTTTTAAATATGGGTGTAGCAGTTGGCATATTTCCTGTGACTGGACAGCCTTTGCCATTGGTGAGTTTAGGAACTACTTCGGTACTATTTACTTGTGTTGCATTTGGTTTAATACTGGGTGTAAGTCGAATCAATATGGAGCAAAAAGAGTTAGAAAATGAAGTAATTGGGCAAGTCGAGGAGTGATCTTTAAAATATATTATTTAATAGATGAGTAAAGAAGCAAATATAATTATCAGCGGTGGTGGAACGGGTGGACATATATTTCCAGCCATCTCCATTGCGGATGCGTTGAGAAGAGAGATGCCCAACTGCAACATCCTTTTTGTGGGTGCAGAAGGTCGGATGGAAATGGAGAAGGTTCCAGCGGCAGGATACCAAATTGTGGGGCTGCCAGTGGCAGGATTTCAGCGTAGGCTGACTTTTAAGAATGTTACTTTCTTCTTCAAACTTGCTGCAAGCATGTGGAAAGCGCGAAAAATTATTCGACAGTTTAAACCAGATGTGGCTGTAGGTGTTGGTGGTTATGCCAGCGGGCCGGTATTACGAGCAGCGGCAGCCTTAGGCGTTCCAACTCTGATTCAAGAACAGAATAGCTTTCCGGGAGTGACTAATCGTATTTTGGCAAAAAAAGCTCAAGCTATCTGTGTGGCTTATCCCAATATGGATCGTTTTTTTGCTCCTGAAAAAATTGTTTTTACTGGGAATCCTATTCGTAATCAGCTGTTGTCTAATTTTGAGAAGATGGAAGGGTATTCCTACTTTGGGTTGCGTTCAGATTTTAAAACCATACTTGTGGTAGGAGGAAGTTTGGGAGCGAGAAGCATAAATCAAGGGTTATTGGAGAACATTCATCAGATAAAAGATTTGTCGGTACAGGTATTATGGCAAACTGGGGAGTATTATTTTGATGCGATTAAAGAAGCATTGAAAGAGAAGGAGATGAAAAACGTAAAAGCCACTGCTTTTATTCAAAGAATGGATTTGGCTTATGCCATTGCAGATGTAGTAGTTTCTCGTGCAGGCGCAGGAACCATCAGTGAATTGGCTCAACTGGCCAAAGCTTCCATTTTGGTTCCATCTCCCAATGTTTCAGAAGATCATCAAACTAAAAATGCCAAAGCTCTCGTTGATGAAGACGCAGCTGTATTGGTTAAGGATGAGATGGCATTGGATCAGTTATTACCAGAGGCATTGGTGTTAATCAATGATGAGTATAAAATGATGTCTTTACAAAAGAATATTCGTCTGTTTGCCCGGCCTAATGCAGATAAAGAAATCGCAAGGGAAGTGATTAAAATAATTGAAAATAGTAATAATTGATAAATATAGATGGTCCATTTGGATAAAATTAAAAGAGTTTGGTTTATTGGTATTGGCGGGATAGGAATGAGTGCGTTGGCGCGTTACTTCCATCTTCTTCAATTGCCCGTGGAAGGATATGACCGCACCCCCTCTTCTGTAACCGAAGCACTTCAAAACGAAGGGGTTCGTGTGGTTTTTTCAGATGCGCCAGAGTTGATCTCCTCCTCTTTTAATAGTGTGGAAGATACTTTGGTGGTTTATACACCCGCAGTTTCTGCATCCCAAAAACAACTTCTCTATTTTCAGGAAAAAGGATTTAGTGTAAAGAAACGATCCGAAGTTTTGGGAATGATTACGGGCGATTCAAAAGCAATATGTATTGCTGGAACGCATGGAAAAACAACGATCTCAACACTCACAGCACACCTTTTTACAAAGAGCTCTCTGGGTTGTACCGCATTTTTAGGAGGTATTTCTAAGAATTACCAGACCAATTTTCTATGGAACGAGATCTCTCCATTTGTAGTTCTTGAAGCCGATGAGTACGATCGTTCTTTTCTTCAGCTCACGCCATCTACGGCTCTTATTTCAGCCGTGGATGCCGATCATTTGGATATATATGGAGATCATGCCCATGTGATTGATGCATTTCAGGAGTTTGCACAACGTATTCCTTCAGGCGGAAATCTTTTAATCAAGAGTAGTATTAAAGTCAACTGGGAGTTGAATGATTCGGTTAAAGTTTACACTTATTCCTCTACAGAAGATGCAGATTTTTATGCCACCAACTTGGTGTTAAAAGATGGATTGTATGAATTTTCATTGATGACGCCAGACGGATTAATCAAAGGTTTTAGATTGGGTATTCCAGGTTTGCTTAATGTGGAGAATGCTGTAGGCGCATGTGCTCTGGCGTTGTTGAATGGTGCAACTGCAAGCGAGTTGACAAATGCTTTGCCTCAGTTTAAAGGTATTGCCCGGCGTTTTGATAAACAGATTGAAATGCCACATCTGGTTTATATTGATGATTATGCACATCATCCAGCAGAGATAGAAGCCACCTTGAAAAGTGTGCGAGCCATCTATCCCAATCATTATTTGGTGGGTGCTTTTCAACCACATTTATATACAAGGACTCGTGATTTTGCGCAAGAATTTGGCGCATCGTTGAGTTTGTTGGATGAGTTATTTTTGTTAGATATCTATCCTGCTCGTGAACTACCTATTCCAGGAATTAATTCAACTTCCATCGGTAAGTTTGTTGAAAACATCCAGGTGCATTATTGTTCCAAAGAGGATTTAATGGATAAAATAAAATTGCTTCCTTCTATGATTTTTATTACCATGGGAGCAGGAGATATAGATAGGATAGTGCCAAAGATTGCTGATAGATTAAATGAGTTGGCCAACTGAAATGAATAGTTGAATTTCTTTTTTGCAGGAATTGAAGAATGAATTATAAAATGTAGAATGAAAAAGGGGTGGAATTTAATAAAATGGGTTTTGTTGTTGGGCTATTTTCCAGTGATGTTGGCATTTGTGTCAGCAAATCATCGTTCTACCATCTGTTCAAACGTTAAAGTTATTGTGAAAGATAGTCTGGATATTCGTTTTGTCTCAGGAGATGAAATTAGAACTTCTGTGCTTAAAAAGTACCCAGATATGTTGGGCTATGTGGTTAAAAATTTAAATTTTAATGAAATAGAGGGTTTTGTAAATCGCCACAGTGCTGTTAGTAGGTGTGAAGTTTTTGAAACCGTTCAGGGAGTTGTTTATATCGAGGTAAAACAACATAAGCCAATGTTAAGAGTATTTGCTGCAGATGGAACTTATTATTTAGATCGTAATGGCTTGCAAATACCTGTTTTTAAAAACTTCTCTGCACGTACCTTAGTAGTCAATGGTGCAGTTTCTAAAGAAGATAGAATAGATTTATTGAATGTTGGACGTTTAATTACAGAAGATGAGTTTTGGTCTGCGCAAATCGAACAGATCTATATCCGTAAGAACAATGAATATGTTTTAGTTCCACGTGTTGGAGATCATTGGATTTTATTGGGACAACCTATTAATGTGGATACAAAGCTTCGTAACTTACGTGCCTTATATACGCACGGATTATTACCAAAAGAGTGGAATGATTTCAAATTAATTAATTTGAAATATGAGAATCAGGTTCTTTGTTCAAAGAACCGAAATTTGTGATATTTATACCTTTAATTATTTAGGAAGATGGTTGGAGGAATGATGGAAAATATAAACCTTAGCACGATGAATCAAGATTTTAAATTGTTGGTAGCCTTAGATATTGGCACCACTAAAGTTGCCGCCACGGCAGCTCGTAAGTATAGCAATGGCCATATTGAAGTTTTAGGCGTAGAACGCACTACTTCTACAGCAGTGAAGCGGGGTATTATTATGAATATAGAAGAGACGGTAAGCTGTATCAAAAAAGTGGTAGATGCTTTAGAAACTCGTCTGGCTATTCGAATTTCGGAGGTATATGCTGGGATATCTGGGTATAATATGAAAAGTGTTACCAACTCATGCTATCGTTTTATAGAAAAGGACACTGAAATTACATCTTTCGATATTGAGCAATTGCGACTTGATAGTTTTCGTATTGCCTTGGAGCCAGGGGAGAAGATTTTACATGTGATTCCTCAGGAATATACCGTAGATAATGATTTGGTGGAAGGTAAGCCTATAGGTATGTATGGTCGTCGTTTGGAAGGAAAATTTAATGTGATTATTGGCAATGTGAATGTCATCAAGAATATTGAGAAATGTATTGAAAGAGCAGGATGCAATATGGCTGGTCTCATTCATGAGCCTCTGGCTTCAGCTTATGGAGTCTTATCTGATGAGGAGATGGAGGCTGGAGCAGTGGTTGTGGATATAGGTGGAGGAACAACAGATATCGCTCTTTTTTACGATGGCATTTTACGATATACTGCCGTTATTCCTTTGGGAGGAAATGTGATTACATCAGATATTAAAGAGGGCTGTTCTGTTATTCAGAAGCAGGCAGAAGCTTTAAAAGTACAGTTTGGCTCAGCGTTAGAAAGCTCTATTGAGCAGGATATGGTGGTAGCTATTCCAGGTATGCCAGGATGGGAGCCTAAAGAGATTTCTTTCAAAAGTTTGGCTTGCATTATTCAGGCACGTATGGAGGAGATCATTGAGTTTACACTTCGTCATATTGAATTAAGTGGTTTCTATGATAAGTTGGGTGCGGGTATTGTAGTAACAGGCGGCGGCGCCTTGTTAAAACATATTGCACCACTTTTTAAGTTAAAAACAGGCTTGGATGTAAAGTTAGGCACTCCTGATAGATGGCTCTCTTTAGAAACTGCATCAGAAAAAGAACGAATGTTTTACACCACTGCAATGGGACTGTTGACTTCAAGTTCAATTTTTGCACCGCGGAGAGCCGTTGAACAAAAATTGTTTGATACAAGTGAACATGAAGTTCCTATTCAGGAGCGATCTAAAAAGAAGCCTCAATCTTCTCCACGTCCTAAGTCTATTAAAGAGTCTAATTATCGCACAGGTGACCTATTTGATAGCATACGAAATAAACTTGCAGGAATATTTGATCCTGATGATGTGGAGATGTAATATGTATGAATAAGAAAGGGTTCGAACATAAACACCTTTATCATTCATATTTTTTAATCTTCAGGATAAAGATTAATGAATCTATTAACCAAAGAAAGAACATTTGACTTTCCAAAAGATATGCTTATGACAGATGATTTGATGAGTTTTGAGATTCCAGATACCCGTTCTTCCATAATAAAAGTGATTGGCGTGGGCGGGGGGGGCAGTAATGCTGTAAACTATATGTACAAGCAAGGTATCAAGGATGTCAATTTCGTAATTTGCAATACCGATGCACAAGCTCTTGCCAACAGCCCCGTTCCTATAAAAATTCAGCTGGGCACTACGTTAACTGAAGGTCGTGGTGCGGGTAATAGACCTGAAAGAGGAAAACAATCTGCCATTGAAAGTATTGAAGAGGTAACCCGTTTGCTCGAGGACAACACTAAAATGGTATTTATAACCGCAGGTATGGGGGGTGGAACGGGAACTGGAGCAGCCCCTGTAATTGCCAAAGCCGCTAAAGAGATGGGCATTCTCACGGTGGGCATTGTAACTATTCCTTTTCAGTTTGAAGGCATGGTGCGCATAAAGCAAGCCATTGACGGTATCACTGAAATGGAGAAATATGTAGATTCGTTACTAATTATCAACAATGAACGTCTGCGTGAAATGTATGGCGATCTAAAGATTAGCAATGCGTTTTCAAAAGCTGATAATGTCCTTTCTACAGCTGCCAAAGGAATTGCTGAAATTATCACCGTTCATGGCTACATAAACGTTGACTTCGCAGATGTAGAAACGGTGATGAAAGATAGTGGTGTTGCCGTTATGGGATCTGGAGTAGGTGTTGGAGAGTTCCGCGCCATCGACGCCATCCAAGCTGCCTTGGAATCGCCTCTTTTGAATAGCAACAACATAAATGGATCCAGCAATATCCTTTTAAATATTACTTCTGGTGTGGATGAAATTACCATGGATGAAGTGGGTAAAATTACAGATTATGTGCAAGAAGTAGTGGGTCGTTCGGCCACAATTATCTGGGGCACTGGAATGCAGGAAGATCTGAAAGATGAAGTGGTGGTAACCATTATAGCCACGGGGTTTGCTTACGGAGGGGTTATGGATACGCATATTTTAGAAGAAGAAAAACATACGCCTCGCTTTACTATGGATGCGGACGGAAATGTAGAAACAGAGGGAGAGGATTACATCATAGAGTTAGATCATGACGAAGATCGTAATTCTTCTGATCTCCCACCTCGTGTAGTTACTTTTAGTGAATTGGATAAAGAGAAGGAGCGCAAAATAAATCTTTTGTATGGAGCCAAAACTAGGAAAATAGGATCTGAAGAAGGTAAAGATCTTCAATTCTCTTCGGGTGTTGAACCTTTGCTGCCATACAGTAAGCAACAGGTTGATTTGCACAGAGCAGATATTGAGGAACTGATGGATGATAAGCGTATTGATGAATTGGAAAATATTCCCGCTTATAAACGTCGGAAAGTAAATATAAGTGGACAAGAAGACGAGAAGTCAGAACTCACTTCTGGGTCAGTTTCCAGATTTACAATTTCCGACTCGGGCAAGAGCAAGCCGAAACTGAGTGACAATAACCGTTTTTTACACGATAATGTAGATTAATTTTTATTTAATAAGATCTGGTATGAGTCTATTTGATCAAATTAGCAGCGACATTATTGCTGCTATGAAAGCCCGTCAACCATTGCGGTTGGAGACTTTACGCAGTATTAAAAAGGAGATGTTGGAGGCACGCAAAGCTAAAAATGCGGGTGGCACTATCTCTCCTGAAGATGAAATTAAGCTTTTGCAGAAACTTGCCAAGCAGCGCTATGATTCGGCTGAATTATTTGCAGCTCAGAATCGTATGGATTTGAGTGAGAAGGAGCAAGGTGAAGCTCAGATAATTGCTGAATATTTGCCTGAAATGATGGGTATTGAAGAGCTGGAAATTAAAATTAAGGCAATTATTACTCAGGAGGGCGCCACCTCTATGAAAGATATGGGAAGAGTTATGGGCATTGCCACTTCTACTTTAGCTGGCAAAGCTGATGGTAAAGAGATTGCCGCAATAGTTAAAAGGTTGTTGTCGGCATAACCAATTGTTTGTGGGTAACAAAAAAGAGACTGTCTGAAAAGGCAGTCTCTTTTTTG
>CAZJDS010000103.1:0-8206 GCA_964544795.1 uncultured Alkaliflexus sp.
TTGTCTTTGCTTTCGTGATTTCTGGAAATTGACGAGCTATTGGTTTTTTATTGGCGGCAAAGTCGGTTTTTCGGTTGGTGATTTGAAGGAATCCAAAGAGAAAACACTTACCGAATACGTTTTGATTGAAATGCTCTTGAGTTTTGGAATTGCTCTCATGACAGGCGTAGTTTACTCTTTTGTAGGAGGATGATTATCGAGATTTTCTCTTTTTCAGTACTTATAGGTGATGTAGTATGATCTCAAAGGTGTTTTATAAAAAACCATCGTATATTTGAAAAAAAATTAATCTACAAGCCAAATCCTTGGAAAAACCCAAAAGAATGTAAGTCTTGTCTATGCTTCAAACGAAGTGAGCACATTCAAAGGAAAAACTATAAAAAGAGAATATATGACAGAGTTTTTTAAACAGTTGATGCACGAATTTGAAATACCCCTTCAGAATCCAGTGCTTATATTTTCATTGATACTTTTTATCATTCTGTTATCCCCCATTTTGCTCAGGAGGCTGAATATCCCTGGCATCATAGGGTTAATTATAGCGGGCGTGATTATTGGGCCGTATGGTTTTAATATTCTTGAGAAAAACTCTGCCATTGACCTTTTTTCAACTATTGGACTTCTCTATATCATGTTTATAGCTGGGCTTGAACTGGATTTGAATGATTTTAAATCTAATCGAAACAAGAGCTTTTTATTTGGATTTTTCACGTTCATTATTCCTTTGGGCATAGGATTTCCTGTCTGTTATTATTTGCTGGGGTATGATTTTAATGCCAGCTTTCTAACTGCTAGTATGTTTGCAACTCATACGCTTGTTGCTTATCCCATTGTAAGCAAATTTGGCATTTCAAAAAATCAGGCAGTCGCCATCACCGTTGGAGGAACAATTTTAACTGACACAGCTGTGCTTATTATCCTTGCTGTAATTATGGGAAATAGCCAAGGTAATTTAGATCAAGAATTTTGGATACGCCTAGGCGTCTCTCTTGCTATTTTTTCGGTCATTATGTTCCTAATAATTCCGAGAATAGCTAAATGGTTTTTTCGTAAACTTGAAAGTGAAAAGCATTCACACTATATTTTCGTTTTATCAATTGTTTTTTTTGCGGCTTTTTTGGCGGAAGCTGCTGGGGTTGAAGCCATCATTGGTGCTTTCGCTGCCGGATTGGCCTTAAACAAACTCATTCCTCACTCCTCCGTACTGATGAATAGAATTGAATTTATTGGAAATTCATTGTTTATTCCCTTTTTTCTCATTAGTGTAGGAATGTTGGTGGATGTGAAAGTTATCTTAAGTGGCCCCTCCGCTCTTATTATTGCAGGTACTCTTTCCTTAGTGGCTCTGTTTGGAAAATGGTTTGCTGCTCTATTCACGCAGCTTATTTTCAAATATTCTAAAGCACAACGACAGTTGATTTTCGGACTTAGCAGTGCGCATGCTGCTGCAACACTTGCTGTAATTTTGGTCGGTTATAAAGCTGAGATTTTGGATGATAATATTCTGAACGGCACCATCATACTTATTCTGATCACTTGCATAATAGCTTCATTTGCTACAGAGGCAGCCGCAAAAAAGATAGTGATTGAAGCTGACGATGACGCAAGTGATCTACTAAAATCAAGAGGGGGTCAAGGGGAACATATTCTATTGCCCATAGCCAATGTAGCAAACATCGAAAAATTATTGGAGGTCGCCATTTTTATAAAAGATAAAAAATCAGGACATCCTGTATCTATCCTATCAGTGGTTGCTAATAACAATGAAGCTGAGAGAAATATAGTAAAAGCAAGAAATGAGTTGGAAGGGTTTGTAAAACAGGGGTCTGCCTCTGAAACCAAAGTAAATATAATTACAACAATCGATCACAATGCAGCAAGTGGCATCTCTCGTATCTCGAAAGAAGTTATGGCCGATATTATTATTTTAGGCTGGCCAGAGCGTGCTGGATTTATTGACAAATTGATTGGTGAAAAAATGAATAGTATTTTGAGTAATACAACGAAAACAACTTTTATTTGTCACATAGAGAAACCCTTGGTATCACATAAAAGAATTGTTGTTGTTTCGCCTCCACTGTCAGAGCTTGAAAACGGATTTGGTTTATGGTTTAGTAAAATTGCAAAACTGTCTCAGGAGCTTAGTATTCCAATTCTGCTATATTGCAATGAAGCAACCAAAAAAGCAATTAAAGTAGTGTATAACAAGTTGAAAATTACTACATCACTAACTATAAATATATTTACAGATTGGGAGGATTTTCTGGTGTTGTCAGGAAATATTGAAAAAGACGATTTGTTTGTATTGGTTTCTGCCAGGAAAGGGGCTACTTCCTATTTGCGGGTATTGAGTAATCTGCCCTCTAAACTTGAAAAGCACTTTGTAGGAAACAGCAGGTTCTTAATATATCCTGAAGAGCAACATCCTGATAATTTAAGTAGTGAATACTATGATGACATTTCCACACAACCGTTAAATAAGGGAATAGATGTAGTTCGAAAAATTGGTAAAGAAACTGGTTCTGCTTTTAAGAAATAAGATACGATTTAATCTGGTTCACAGTTTATTTCTCATTTAGTACGATATAAACCAACTTGACCTAATTCGTAAAAACACAAATGGTTGTAAATCATGTTATTTGCACACTTTTTGGTGGAATTTAACACCTATTTAGTCGGAGTACGAGGATTTGAACTTAATCTCTTAGCCCACTGTAATTCAAAGTAATTTAATTTGCGGTAAAATAGGACTATGAAGAAACTTTTTCATTTTAAAATTAGAATATTAAAACAAGTTTTGGTAGTTCAAACTCTCTCCAATGAGTTTTTATAGTTTTCAAATTAAGCCATTTCGTTGTTTTAAAAGATGCTGCCCCAATTCATAGTCGAAAGTATTAGTATGAACTATCATCCTTTTGTAAATGAAATTGATTAACTCATTTAAAACGACTTGTTCAATATCAAAGACAGTAATAATAGAGGATAGTAATTCTTTAATATTTTGATGCTCCTCTTTATGTTTGTTATAATTGGGGTCGTTAGATAAAAGCATCCAATTCTCCTCACTTTTAAAATGGAAATCTATATACATAAGCAATTCGCGTATTAGTCCATTCTTTATCTCGATCCCCCGATTCTCCTTGTAGGCAAGAAAAATCTTTTTTAGTATTTCTTCAAATACTTCGTGTTCACGATCAAGGGCTTTGTGTTTGGTCTTGGTAAAGACCAGATAGAACTATTTGTAAAGATATATGATTTTTGACAAAGAAGATGAAATTATCTTCAGTGTTGTTAGTAGTAAACTTTTAATGAAATACCATGAACGAAAAGAAATCAAATAAAGAGTCTAAAAGTGGTGTTGAATCAAGGAAATCGACTAAATATATCTGTCCCATGCACTGCGAAGGAGATAAAACGTATAATAAACCTGGCAATTGTCCAGTATGCAATATGCATCTGGTAGCGGCAGATAAATTGCAGGAAAATACAGAAAAGCATAGCCACCACCCTCATCAACATACTGACACTGCTGCTAAAAGGGGTTCTGGCAAATATTATTGCCCCATGCAATGTGAAGGCGACAAAACCTATGACAAACCAGGAGATTGCCCCGTATGCGGTATGCACTTAGTTCGTGAAATGGGTGAAGATGTAAGTGAAGAGGAGGTGGCCTACAAAAAAACGGCAAAGAAATTCTGGATTGCCGTAGCATTAACTCTTCCCGTCTTTTTTATAGCCATGTCCGAATTTGTTAGTTTCATCAACATCGAAAAGATAGCACCCAAAAAAGTGTGGGGATGGGTTGAATTCGCTTTGGCAACACCTGTTGTCTTCTACAGCAGTTGGAGCTTTTTTAAACGTGGTTGGAGCTCAATAATTCGCTGGATGCCCAATATGTGGACACTTATCTCCATTGGGGTTGGCGCAGCCTATCTGTTTAGTGTTTTTGCTCTTTTAATACCCTCCGCTTTTCCCTCTCAGTTTCAGGACGCCAACGGCAATGTCCATCTTTATTTTGAAGCTGCCGCCGTAATCCTCACCCTGGTTTTGCTTGGTCAGGTATTGGAGTTAGGCGCTCATAGTAAAACCAATTCGGCCATAAAAGCCTTGTTGAATTTAGTACCTCCCGTAGCAAGAGTTGTCCGTGATGGAGAAGAAAAAGAGATTCCGTTGGAAGAGGTGAATGTAGGTGACGTCCTAAGAGTGAGGCCAGGCGAGAAAATACCAGTTGATGGTACGATGGTTAAAGGCGAAGCCGTTGTTGACGAAAGCATGATTACTGGAGAGCCTATTCCAGTTGATAAATTTGAAAAAGACAAAGTTACAGCTGGCACCATCAACGGGAATACGGTTTTTGAGATGAAAGCTGAAAAAGTGGGCAGCGACACATTGCTTGCACAAATTATTGAAATGGTGAATCAAGCCAGTCGTTCACGTGCGCCTATTCAGAAATTAGTGGACATCGTGGCAAAATATTTTGTGCAAACAGTTATTGCTATAGCAGTGATAACATTTGCAGTTTGGTCTATTTGGGGTCCCGAACCTGCCTATGTTTATGCTTTCGTAAATGCTGTGGCCGTACTAATTATTGCATGTCCTTGTGCATTGGGATTGGCTACGCCCATGTCCATTATGGTGGGAACCGGGCGCGGTGCGCAATCGGGCGTACTGGTGAAAAATGCTCGTGCAATTGAGGAGATGAATAAAGTAGATATACTTATCATCGACAAAACAGGTACGATTACCGAAGGGAAACCGAGCCTGAAGGGTTTTAAATCTTTTGGAAATTTGCCCGACCTAGAAATCTTGCAATTAGCAGCATCTGTAGATGCCAATAGCGAACATCCGCTCGCAGATGCCATAGTAGCAGGAGCCAAAGCAAATAAGTTGGAATTAAAAAGAGTTGATAAATTTGAATCTGTTACGGGCAAAGGGGTGAAAGCCATTTACAACGGTGAGAATATCGGGGTGGGCAACTTTCGTTTGGTTGATGATTTTAAGGCAGCATTAACGGAAGAACAGAAACAAATGGCTGAAGAGTGGCAGCTCACTGGACAAACTGTGATGTATCTAATCATAGGTAAAACGGTGGAAGGCATAGTGAGTGTTTCCGACAAAATTAAGGAGACTTCATCCAGTGCTATTAAAAAACTCCAAAAACTGGGCATTCATGTTCACATGCTCACTGGCGACAATAAATTTACCGCCAAGGCTGTTGCCGATGAATTGGGGCTGGATGGCTATGGGGCAGATTACTTGCCCGAAGATAAATACAACAAGATAAAAGAGTTGCAGGAACAGGGTCACATTGTTGCCATGGCTGGCGACGGAATCAACGATGCACCAGCTCTTGAACAAGCCAATGTAGGGATAGCCATGGGAACAGGAACAGATATAGCCATGCAAAGTGCTGAGATTACATTGGTGAAAGGTGACCTGACTGGAATTGTTCGGGCAAAAGAGTTGAGTCATAAAGTGATGCGAAATATCAAACAAAACCTGTTTTTTGCTTTTGTTTACAATGCACTTGGTGTGCCTATAGCTGCTGGAATACTTTTCCCCTTCTTCGGAATTTTATTGAGCCCTATGATTGCCGCTGCAGCCATGAGTTTTAGTTCAGTGTCCGTTATTGCTAATTCTTTAAGATTAAGAAAAGTTTAAAATAAGAATATGAACCACTAACATAATTCTACAGTAAAGCTCTTAATCGAAAAAAGAGAATTCAATTTGAGAGTTAGTCAACAAACAAATTATTAATTTAAAATTCATCAAGATGAAAACAAAAGGTTTAAGTTTAGTAGCCCTTTTTGTGCTGGGCACGTTTACGATTTTTGCAGCCAACAAAACCGAGAAGTTTGAAGTCTCTGGAAAATGTGGAATGTGCGATACCAGAATTGAAAAAGCCGCCAAATCGGTGGAAGGAGTTTCTGCGGCCGATTGGGACCTGAAAACCCAAACGTTGGAAGTGTCATTTGACGACACAAAAACCGATGTGGACAAAATTCAAATTGCTATTGCAAAAGTAGGGCATGATACCGGCAAGCACAAAGCAAATGATGAAGTGTATGACAAACTTCCAGCGTGCTGTAAATATGAAAGGACTCCTGCAAAAGCAAAAGACAAAGGTAAAAACTAATTTATTCAACTATTGTCCCATACACAATTTATGTGTGCGGGCTTTTGACTTTCCTAAAATATCGGGTTTGTGAACTTTGGTTTGCTGATTATACTTGGAAGATTATTTTCCGCAGCCACAACCTCGAATATGAGAACCTGAAACGATGCACAATTTATGACGAATAAAATAAAAAAGCGGTACAACCGCATCGCTGGGCTTTATAATATCCTTGAAGCGCCTATGGAGCATATGTTTTCAAAATGGCGAGGAAAGCTACTAGAAGAAGCCTCAGGGGAAACCTTGGAAGTGGGTATTGGCACTGGCAATAACATTGGACATTATCCACCTGAAGTAGAACTTACAGGTATCGATTTTAGTAAAAAAATGATCGATAAAGCACGCAAAAAAGCAGAAAGTCACCCATCTGTCAGGTTGTTAGAGATGGATGCCCAAAACATGAGTTTTGAAGACAATTCCTTCGATACTGTGGTTACCTCTTGTGTATTTTGTTCTGTACCTGATCCAGTGCAAGGTCTTAAAGAGATAAGAAGAGTATGCAAGCCCAGTGGTAAAATCTTGATGCTAGAACATGTACGTAGCGATAAAAAAGGGGTAGGCATGCTAATGGATGCATTCAACTTTGTTCCTTTACATATAGTTGGGGCGAACATTAATCGCAAAACTTATGAAAACCTGCTGAATGCAGGATTTAAAGCCGAAAACATTGAAGTTGAAAATGTATGGCTAGATATTGTCAAACTCATTCGGATAACCAACAAAAAGTAAATTTTAGGTGCATTTGGATAGATATTCTCCAATATTAAAACTAATTATATGCCTTAATTCACTCCAATTAACATTAAAAATTTGCGAGTGAATTTAGTTATAGAAAAACTCAATAAATGTAATTTTTATAGCATCATAGTTATCAACTTAAGATTGTAGCTCTTTTCACTAAAACATGTGTAAATAATAAACAAGATATGTCGATAGCATTCAAATAATTAGTAATTTGACACCTAAATAGTTGCTGAATTTTATACACAAAAGAAACAATATGAGCAAACAAAATCCCGCTGCAATAGCAAAAAATTATTTCCCTTGGGCGATTATGATTTTAATGTCATCCGTTACTTTTGTAGGGATACTTTCTGAACTGATGCCATCAGGGGTACTTCCCCAGATGATGAAAGATCTAAACTTGAGCGAAATTCAAGGAGGAAATCTTGTGGGATATTATGCTTTAGCCTCGGCGATTTTTGCGATTCCGTTAATCTCTGTAACTATGCACTTTAACCGTAAGCTATTATTACTATTGCTGTTAGGAGGTTTTGCGGTTTCTAATGTTATTGTTGCCCTAGTAAGTAATTATGCTGTGATTATATCTATGCGTGTTATTGGTGGTATTTGTGCGGGTATTATGTGGCCCATGATTGCTGCTTACGGTATGCGATTGGTCTCGCCAAAACAGTACGGCAAGGCAGTTGCTGTAATAATGGCGGGTACAACACTCGGCATCAGTCTGGGTATGCCTTTAATGACATGGATTGGTGATAATTATGGCTGGAGAACAGAGTTTGTTGCCATTGGCGTAGTAATCGTCTTGATTGGTGTTTTAAGTATCCTAATGTTACCTTCTCTTAAGGGCGAGAAACTAACCCAAGAAACATCTCCTTTTGCGATGTTAAAAAACAAAGCTGTGTTAATGGTTTTGGCTTTCACACTTTTAGGCGTTTCTGCTCATTATGGCGTCTATGTATATATTGCAAGCTTGGTAGAATCTATGCAGCTGGCAGGCGGTATCGAAATGGCTTTGGTTATGTTTGGCTTGGGTTCTTTACTTTCTGTTGTGATTGCTATAAAGTACACGGACACACACTTGCAACTTCTTACCATTTTGATGTTTGCCCTTTTAGTTTTAGCCATGGCAATTTTCCTTTTTTTTGGAGGAGCCATTGGAATAGCACATTTCGGATTTTTCCTTTGGGGTGTTTCTTTTGGACCCCTAGTAGCGCTTTTTCAAACAGCTGTGGGTCGCCAAGTTGAGAAAGCAAAGGATGTAGCCACCTCTATTCAATCTAGTATGTT
>CAZJDS010000104.1:0-8049 GCA_964544795.1 uncultured Alkaliflexus sp.
TTGAATGTGCCTTTTGCCATTGCCGATGCAACTACCCTTACCGAGGCAGGATATGTGGGCGAGGATGTTGAAAATATTCTCCTTCGCTTAGTGCAGGCCGCCGACTACGACATCGAGAGGGCAGAGCGGGGAATTATTTATATAGATGAAATCGACAAAATTGCCCGCAAGTCCGAGAATCCTTCAATAACAAGGGATGTGTCGGGTGAAGGGGTTCAGCAAGGCTTGCTTAAACTTTTGGAAGGATCAGTTGTGAATGTTCCTCCTCAAGGTGGTCGTAAGCATCCCGATCAGAAGATGATTCCTGTAAATACAAAAAACATACTATTTATTGTGGGAGGGGCTTTTGATGGAATTGAGCGGAAAATCGGGCAGCGCTTGAATACGCAACAGGTTGGATATAAAGCTGTAGATAATCGAGTTGCATTGGATCCCAAGAATCTATTACAATATATTTCGCCACAAGACCTTAAATCCTTTGGGTTGATTCCTGAAATCATCGGGCGATTGCCTGTGTTAACTTATCTAAATCCATTAGATCGCGCTACCTTACGTAAAATTCTTACGGAACCAAAAAACTCTATTATTAAGCAGTATGTGAAATTGTTTGAGATGGATAATATCTCACTCACATTTAATGAAAATGTATTGGAGTATATTGTGGATAAGGCAGTTGAGTTTAAGCTGGGCGCACGAGGCTTGCGCTCCATCTGTGAAACTATAATGGTAGATTATATGTTTGATACCCCAGGAACAAAAACGACAGAACTAAAATTGACTTTAGCCATGGCACGTAAAAAAATTGAAAAGGCCAATATGGCACTGCTTCAGGCTGGATAATAATTTTATGGTTTTTTAGCTGATAAAACAACCGAAAAGTTAAATTAATGATAGGTTTAAATTTACAAGGTCACTCTTCGGGGTGGCCTTTTTTTGTTGCTTTGCCTTCATTATTACTGCAGTAAGTTGCCATTCTTCAAATTGTCACTCTAATTTAGATATATTATAGTGGTCTTGCAATTTATTTTTTATTACATTCGTTAAGCAATTTGTACAGCTCGAGTTTTAGAACAAATAGATAAAACTTGGAATAGATAATTTGCATCATGTGTAATATTTATTTTTAATAATATTTTCTTAATTTAAATCTAACTATTTATGTTTACTACAATTTTTGTTATTGTGCCAGTTATCTCCCTTCTGGCGCTTTTGTTTGCTTGGATTTTCTTCAAACAGATGATGAAAAATTCAGAGGGAAATAGCACGATGAAGGAGATAGCGCAACATGTGCGTGAAGGTGCCATGGCTTATTTATCAAGTCAGTATCGTGTGGTAACGATGGTTTTTATAGTTTTAGCTGTATTGTTAGGTGTTTTGGCTTACGTTGGAGTTCAAAATCCATTTGTACCCATTGCATTCTTAACGGGAGGGTTCTTTTCTGGTTTATGTGGTTATTTGGGAATGAAGACCGCCACTTTTGCATCGGCCAGGACAGCTCAAGGTGCTTCCGAATCATTGAACAAAGGTCTGAAAATTGCCTTCCGAAGTGGTGCCGTAATGGGATTAGTTGTTGTAGGTTTTGGTCTTTTAGACATTGCTCTTTGGTTTTGGTTTTTAAATGATATTATTTTCACCCCCGAAAATATGGCAGAGGGTCTTAAATTCATGGGACTTACTTTTGTTCATGAAAATACGAGTATTCATCAAAAGATGGTTGAAATTACAGCAACTATGTTGACCTTTGGTATGGGAGCTTCTACGCAGGCACTATTTGCACGTGTAGGCGGAGGTATTTTTACTAAGGCAGCTGATGTAGGCGCTGATTTGGTGGGAAAAGTAGAAGCTAATATTCCAGAAGATGATCCGCGCAACCCTGCTACAATTGCAGATAACGTTGGTGATAATGTAGGTGATGTGGCGGGAATGGGAGCCGATCTTTACGAATCTTATTGTGGATCAATTTTGGCTACTGCTGCTTTGGGCGCTGCTCTTCCAGGCTTAACAGTTGGAGAGCAACTTCAGTCCATAACCGCTCCAATGATTGTTGCAGCTATTGGAATTGTGCTTTCTATTATAGGAATATATATGGTGCGCACCAAGGAGGGAGCCACACAAAAGAATTTGTTGAATGCACTGTTAATGGGAACTGGAGGAAGTTCTGCATTAATCTTAGTCGCTATTGCTGGTTTGGCTTGGTTCGAATGGATAAGTTGGGGGGTATTTGGTTCTGTTACTGCTGGTTTAATTGCAGGGGTAATTATAGGACAAGGAACAGAATATTTTACTTCTGATGAATATAAACCCACTAAAGGAATTGCTAGGCAAGCATTACAAGGTCCTGCCACTACTATTATTGACGGGATGGCAGTGGGTATGTTTTCCACTTGGGTTCCTGTGGTGACTATTGTTGTGGGAATTATTGCTGCTTATGGTTTTTCTGGAGGCTTCACCAATTTTGCTGCAGGAGTTTACGGGATTGGATTTGCCGCTGTGGGTATGTTATCAACTTTAGGAATCACCCTTGCCACAGATGCCTTCGGTCCTATAGCTGACAATGCTGGTGGCAATGCTGAGATGTCTAAATTGCCTTCTGAAGTGCGTGAACGTACCGATGCATTGGATATGTTGGGAAATACGACTGCAGCAACAGGTAAAGGATTTGCGATTGGTTCAGCTGCTTTAACAGCTATGGCACTTTTAGCGGCCTATCTTGAAGAAGTTAGATTATGGATTGGTAAGACAGCTACAGCTTCTATAGAGGGATTTAAAGAGGTTGGAAACACACTTTTTTATAGTGGCAATGCGCCAGCGGCTGTTGAAGGGAAGGAGCTAATTGAAATATCATCAGCTTCTATACCCGATTTTGTGTCTGCGTATGATCTTAGTATTTTTAATCCGTTGCTTATAGGTGGAATTTTCCTAGGTGCCATGATGGCTTTTGTTTTCAGTGCTTTAACAATGAAAGCAGTAGGAAGAGCTGCAGGTGATATGGTAGATGAAGTGCGTCGCCAGTTTAAAGAAATTGTGGGTATAATGGAATATAAAGCAAAGCCAGATTATGCCAAATGTGTCGCGATATCAACTAAAGGAGCTCAAAAAGAGATGATTGCTCCTTCTATATTGGCTATTGCTGCGCCAGTACTTGTAGGTGTTGTTTTTGGAGTTGCGGGTGTAATAGGTCTTCTCATTGGTGGTTTAACAACTGGATTCACTCTTGCTTGTATGCTCAATAACGCTGGAGGTGCTTGGGATAATGCCAAGAAATATATTGAAAAAGGAAACCATGGCGGCAAAGGGAGTGAAGCACATAAAGCTGGGGTTGTTGGCGATACAGTGGGTGATCCTTTCAAAGATACTTCAGGTCCATCGCTGAACATTTTGATTAAATTGATGACTATGGTTGCCGTAGTTATGAGTGGTTTAACTGTGGCTTATTCATTGTTTTAATGGATAGATAGATTAACAGTAAACTACTGTTGATTGTAATTTTAAAGGAGTGAAATTCACAGTTTGCGTGATTTTCACTCCTTTTCTTTGTTCTTAAATCTCTACTAAGTTTGCTTTCCTGATACCGTTAATCATATAGTCCAAGAGTTAAAAACAACTTATAACATAAATTAAAAACATACAACACTGCTGTAACTATTTGAATAAGCTGTGCGTCTTGTATTTACATACTAAAATAAATAACATGAAACGAGCATGAGAAAGCTTCTCACAAAGGGGGATGATTATCTCGGCGAGTTCCATATGGCAACTGAAAAACAAATTATAATCATATGAAATTTTCATTCTCTTCAATTTTAATTGTTCTTTTAATAAGCGCATCAGCACAAGTTTCAGAGATTTTTCTATTGAAAACAGTATTGACAGATTCAATTATTAATGAGCATATCTCAGATTTATGTGGTATTGAAAATAATGCTTTTGTGTTATTTCATAACTCAGGCAATTATGTTTTTAACAATGGGATTGTAGAATTTGAAGAACATAAATGTGATACTACCTTAGTAATGATAGATTGCGTAGAAAAAGAGACTGTTCCATTACGGAACAGCCTCTTTTTACAAATCATCTAAAAATTAATATTAAATCCAGCAAGATACAACCCTCCAATAGTATCCATGAAAATATACTCTTGTTTGTTGTTGTTCAATATGTTCCTGCCATTAATAAATAAGTCAATATTATCGGTAAGTTTATAATTTACCTTTGCATTCAATAAAAACTTGCCATCCATTTTGCCTGTATAATCCAACTTGTCGAGGCTGAGTCTGGTCGCGTCTGTATCGTACATCGTATATAAATTGTACTTATCGTAATAATAAGCTTGCGCGGTAATATTTATTTTTTTGATCGGTTTATAGGTTAAAGAGAGACTACCCCAGAATGAAGGGATAGCTTCATTTTCAACATCATCTTTATAAGTTTCAGGATCTACTTTGTAAGCAGCAGTATAAACTGCTCTTTGCGGAATTTCAGGATTGATAATATCCATATATGCAGCTCCAATTAACTTAGGTCCTACAGTAAATATATTATCATCAATAAAATTATCCACTATTGTTTTTTGATAAGTAATATGTGCTTTCATAATTAACTTCTCTGACATTACCATGTCAGCATTAATACTAAATCCGTATTGTTTGCTTTTTAAATCAAGAGCGCTATATGAGCCAAATATTGAAGTTGTTTGTTTTGGTATCAAAGCTAAACTTACGCTGTCTGGCATTAAAGCACTAAAATCATTTGATTTATTATAAAAAGCTTCAATGTCTATTAGTAAGTTTTTTATGGGGCGTGATCTAAAACCAATTTCTAACATATCCATATTCATTAAAGTTAGATTTTGGTTTCCGCTAAAAGAGATGTTCTCAGGATTGGGGAATGTACTTAAACCTCCGCTGTTCCATGCGTAAGTACTATAAGCATCTACTATAAATGTACTCCTATTGGCACGTGAATAGACTGCTCTAAATAAGTTGTTTTCATTTATTTTATAGGATGCAATAAATTGGTAGGATGGTATTATTTTATCAGGAACATCATATTTTTCAGCTCTTAGTGCAGCTACTAATCTGATTTTTTCAATTGGATTATAGTCTAACCTTGCACTCGCAGCATAATTTTTCAAAGATTTTTCACCGTTGATAAATCCTTGGCCAATGTACTCTATATATTTGCTGTCATCATAATAAACAGACTGATAGCTAACTCCTGGGCGAATATTTAAATTATCCCATTTAATTAAATAATCGAGACTTGCATGATATTGTTCAGAATCTTGTTTCCATCCTTTTATACCTTTAGTAAAATCTTGTTTATTATTATTTACACTTGCCTGTAGGTTGAATCCGTAGATGTTGCTTATCAGATTAGCATAATAACCATTTGAACAGAATACATTGTATGGAGTGGGGGTCTCACCTATAGTTGATCTCATTGCTTCTGAATTAACATATCCTCCACTTAAGTTAAAATTAAAATTTGAGTTTGGGATAAAGTTTACATATCCATTTACTCCCAATTTTTCTTTAGCTTTATATGGGTCTTCAATCATTTTAAAGATGTCTTCTTTACTCCAATCTCCCTCAACTTTGGCTGCGTGATAATCTTCCAATGAAAGAGTTTTGTCATTGGGTAGTGCATATATCTTATTCGTATTTCTGGCACGATAGTCATATGATGTAGAAAAACCAGCAGATATTTTGTCATTCATTTTCTTGCTCATACTAAAATCTCCAATGTAGGTAGATTGCGAGCCGCCCTGAAAATTGGCAGAAATTAGAGGAGTGTCATCAGTAATCTCTTTTGTGATAAGATTGATAACGCCATTTACAGCATTGGGGCCATACAGGGCGCTCGCTGGCCCTCGAACGACTTCTATACGATCTAACTTACCAAGACTGATTGGTAAGGCTTCCCAAAGAGTACCTCCCATGCCGTAATTAAAAACAGGGCGTCCATCTATCATTACAAGGGTTGTAGTATTTTCCGCATAAATAAACATGTTGTTCATAGGCATATTTTGACCACCTCTGATATGAATATCGTAATTGCCGTTGGTCTTTTCCCGAACAATAACGCCAGGCACAAGGCGAAGTGCCTCTTCGATGGATGTGGCACCCGAGGCGTTTATCTCATCGTAGCTGAGTACAGTAGTCGATAGCGGAGAATCGAATATACTTTCGGCTGATTTGGATGCCGAAGTCACATCTTTGTTCAGCAGTAGTTCGTACAATTCTTCTAATGACGAAGCACCTATAATATCCATGATTTGCATCAACTCGTCTAAGTCATAGTCCGATAGATCTGCGATGGTCATTTGAAGTACCTCCTTTTTCGTGATTTTACTGAGATCTTTTTTGTTTTCCTGAGCTATTGTCGATAGAGCTATAAATATCAGTAAAATTAGTGTTGTGTATTTTTTTAATAACATGATAGTTTTTTATTTAATTTCGGTACCAAGGATAATAAGTTGTGACGACATGTTGAGACCATGTGAAATGATATTCGATTTTTTAATTTCGAATTTCAATTTGTCTTTTTCCGTATAATAATTGATGCCAGCTCCACGGTTGCAGAATTCGGGGTGGTCGGTGATAATCAATGTTGGTTTCCCTGCGAAGTAGGAGGTAACTTGGTTGATATTGTCAGAAGCTGCGTTGGGAAGAAAAAAAATGTTGGCATCTGATACTTCTGAGGGATTGCTTACTCTTTTTATGACAATCGCTTTATTGTTTATTTTTCGAACTAAAGCAATCTTGTTGAGTTCTTCCATAATTGGATCATTGTCGTAAACTCCAATTACAAACTCGTTTTGCAATTCCTGGTTGGGCCATTCAATGTACTTGGCAAAGTTAAACATAAATAGGGCTTTAAACATCGGTTCTTGACTCCATATTGATAAAGACAATAAGAGCAGGACTGATGTAATGATGGGTTTTTTCATTACTCTTAAGTTAAGTTATTTAGTTAAAGATGAGTTTATTTTCTTCCTTACGTTATATTCAGAGAATAGGTTACAAATTATTTATACGTTTTGTTCAAATAGACGGTAGGTCGTCTTTCAGGGATGACAATATTCTACCATGCCAACTCTTAAAGGAGCGAGGTAAATGTTTGTATAGCAGCTCTTCACGAGCCTTATATAATTGCTATTTAAATTGATTTATAACAATGGGCTTATTAAGCGTGCAAAAGACTCTTTTATTTTTTCAATATTTGGTCTTTTTACCCATTTGTTAAGAGTGATTAACTTACTATTTGTGAGATCTTTCTCGAAGTGGTGTTTTAATTCTAAGGTGGTTTCTTTGTCAAAAACAAAAGCCGATACTTCAAAATTATGCTCAAAACTTCTAAAATCCATGTTGGCCGAACCTACCATGCTAATAATGTCATCTACCAACATGATTTTAGAATGCAGAAATCCTTTATTGTAAAAGTAGATTTTAACGTTGGCATCCAGCATCTCCCTGATAAAGGAACGTGATGAAAGATGGCTGATAAATGCATCGCTTTTTTCAGGGATAATAATTCGAACATCTACATTGCCCATTGCAGCGGCCTTTAATGCCATGAGTACACTCTCATTGGGCATAAAATAGGGAGTGGCTATATATACATATTTTTTAGCTGCTGCAATGGCTTGGAAAATACCCATCATAATTCCTGGCCAGTCAGAATCTGGGCCACTGGCAACTATCTGAACCATTTTGTTGCCTGTGGGCGGTTCCGTGGGGAAATATTTTTTGTCGTATAGTTCTATCTGACTCACAAAAAACCAATCTGTGAGGAATATGGTCTGAAGAGTATTAACAGCATCTCCCTCAATGCGAAGATGCGTGTCTCTCCACATTCCTAACGTAGCAGTTCCTTTTATGTATCTGTCTGCAATATTTACCCCTCCCAAAAAGCCTATATTTCCATCGATAACAATTATTTTCCGGTGGTTTCTGTAGTTGACTTTACTGGTAAAGGATGGAAACCGGACTTGTAAAAATGAGTGAGCTTCGATTCCTGCTGTTTTAATCTCTTCAAAAAAGACCT
>CAZJDS010000105.1:0-8047 GCA_964544795.1 uncultured Alkaliflexus sp.
ATTTATAAGATTAATAAATAAAATGAATGTTAATAGTAATTCACTATTGTAAAAGTAAGGTTAACTGCTGAATTGTATGATCTATAAATTATCTGAAAAAGGGGGGTAAATCGTTTTGCAGAGTATATAAAGATTTTTTTGCATTGTTTTTTGACTATTCAGTAGGGTGATTTAGTAAAACAGGTAATATTCTCCCTTTTGCTATCGAATAATTTATATCTTTAAACAAAGAGTTCGCTCCAAAAGTTTAGGGTGTATTAATTTTTGCATCTAATTTTTAAAGAGAAAATAGTTTTTAAACAATATGGTTCTTTAAGACTTCTATAGTGAATAAAGAGGTGCTTTAGCAATCGGAGCGAATGCATTAAAGTTATTTATTTGTACTAATTTTTTAAACTTTAGATTATGAACTACTGCTTTTCAAAAAGAATAGATAATACTACTGTTGCTGCCTTACGGCCCAAGGTAGAAGCCGAACTCAAAAAAGAAGGTTTTGGTGTGTTGGCCGAAATAGATGTGCAGGCTACAATGAAAGCAAGGCTGAATAAAGATTATCTGCCGCACTTAATTTTGGGTGCTTGTAGCCCCGCCTATGCTGATAAGGTAATAAGTATTGAACCCACCATCAGCACTCTTTTGCCCTGTAACGTAACTTTAAGAGAGACTGGTGAAGGAAGTGTGGAAGTGGCTATAATTAATCCAACCGTAGCTTTAAGTGTTGTTGGAAACTCCAGTTTAGAAGTTTTTGCAAAAGAGGTAGAGGAGCAACTGAAGCGGGTTTTGACGGGTATTTAGTTTTTTTGGATTTTGGGACAACTTTTCTCATAGATCAATTCTTGGTCTTGCGTGGAATTTATTGACAAATTATTGAAGCATTATTGGCTAAAGCCCGATGGGAACACAATGAGCTACCCTGGGATAAATCCCAAGGATAGTCAATGATGCTCTAAATAAACATCTTTTATGAATGTTGCACGGCATGAATGCCATGCCTAATTATAAAAAGATAGTCTTTTCAGAACATCCTTAAGTAGCCTTGGGATTTATCCCAAGGCTACTTAATTGACTTGCAATCGGGCTTTAGCCCAAATTAGGATTGTTGAAAAGTTCGTGAATAAAATTAGCATGCAACTACCTACCTCTAAAATATTTTACGATAAAAAATAAAACCCACTAATGCATAAGCTCTAGTGGGTTCTTCATTATTAGAATTTCTTTTAAACTTCTTCTTCGTAAAAAGCAAAAGTAACTTTGCGTCCTTTTCCGTTGGCTCCTAATATATTGTCGAAGAAGGCAGCTGCGGCTTGTACTTGAATTCGTGCGCCGTTCTTCTTTACTACTTCCCAAAAACGCACAATTTCATATTCGTTTTTAATAAACATATTATGTGCTGTTTGAAGCTTGGAATGATTTTCGGGAGGAACTACAACTGTAAAACTTTTTCCTATCAGCTCTCCTAACGCATATCCATAAATTTCATTGTAGCGTTGATTAACGTAAACATAATTCCCCTGTTCATCAGTCACGCAAATGCCCAGTTCCTTCTCTTCATTAATAATTGATTGTGCCTTTCTAAGGTTAGCAGCAATTGCTTCCTTAATCTCCTTGGTTCTGAAAACATTTACTCTGATCGTTATTGTGGAACACAAGATATTTTTTATACAATTGAAGGTGGTGAGAAATTTAGATATGGGGGATCCAATTCACCCGCAGATAGTGAGATTTTTAAAGATGAGAAACTATATGAAGTAGATTTGGAAGCAACTGATAAATTGGGAAATGTCAGCTTCAAAAAGATTAAGTTTGTAGTGGCGAAGAAATAGACTCTTGCGCTTTTAAGTTTTCTTTTCTATAGAGGGATCATACCTTATTGTTTTATGGTCAGACTTTTTGGTTATAAATTAAAAAGTCAATATTTTGCACACATTAAAAACTGGCTGAACAACTAATAATTTTATGAATGACTTATAGGGTTGCTTCATTTGTTTTTCACTTACACACCACTCTTATGAAAAGAAAAATATTATATGCTTTTTTATTGGGAATTATCTCCTTCTCGATGAAAGCTCAAAAGGAAGAAGATTCTGCTTATGAGATAGTTAACAATATGCCTTTGTTTTATCTGAAAGCACGCGAAGCTCTTACTTATCCCATGGCCTGGGGAAATTCCTCTATCAATGATTTTTATAAGTGGCGAGGGGAGGCTCGAAATGTGTTATTGGAGTGTATTCAAAATCAGCCACCAGCTGCTGATGAGTTTCAAATGGAGATAGTTGGTTCAGAGCAAAGAGAGGGATACGAGATTCAGAAGATCTCTTTTAATGTATCTGCGTGGAGCCGCATACCCGCTTATTTACTCATTCCAGATGGTCAAGGGAAATTTCCTGCGATTGTTATGCTGCATGATCATGGCGGACATTTTTCAATAGGAAAAGAGAAGGTGGTTAAACCGTTTGATGTATCTAATGAAATATTGGCAGATGCTGAGAAATGGGTACATGGCTCTTATGATGATATTTACCTTGCTGATTATTTTGCATCTCAAGGTTATGTGGTTCTTGTAATAGATGCACTGTTTTGGGGCGAACGAGGTCGTAAAGAAGGAGTAGATTATAATGGACAGCAAGCCTTAGCATCAAACTTGATGCAAATGGGAATGTCATTCGCTGGTGTTATTACTTCAGATGATATTCGTAGTGTTGAGTTCCTATCTATTCATCCTAAAGTAGATTCCGCAAAAATAGGCTCATTGGGTTTTTCGATGGGTTCTCATCGCTCGTGGATGCTCTCTGCGATTTCTGATAAAATTGCTGCATCTGCTTCTATTTGTTGGATGAATATTACCGATTCACTTATGACATATACCAACAATCAAAATAAAGGAGGTTCTGCATATGCTATGTTAGTCCCCAATATCAGACGTTACATGGATTATCCACATGTGGCTTCAATAGCTTGCCCAAAACCAGCTCTGTTTTTCAATGGCACAAGAGATCATCTGTTTCCTATTGAGGGGGTGAAAGAGGCTTATCGTGTAATGCACGAGGTTTGGAATAGCCAAAACGCTGGAGATAAACTTGTCACTAAAGTTTGGGACGAAAAACATTTCTTTAACCGTGCTATGCAAAAGGAGACACTTGATTTTTTTGATAGCTGGCTGAAATAATCTTTTAAATTTATCTCGTTAGTAATATGACGAGCAATAGATACAATTTTTAAACATCATAATGGCAGCAACTTCATAAGGACGTTGCTGCCATTATTTTTTCTTCCAAAACAGAGATTAAGTTTATGATTCTTTTATTACCTTGGCGGTACACCTGTTACTTTGTTAACGTGAAAATGTAAACGAATCTACTCACTTCAATATCATTTGATAAAATAAATTCAAGTAAAAAAACTCACTTGACTTTTATTTAAGGATAAGTTAATTTTATACTCTCGTATATTTTAATATCAATATAATTCACTAAGCATATTAGCTTTAGAAATCTTACTAACTAAGCTCTTCGTTATTGTGCACCTATTTGTTTTTAATTAGATTAATATTCAAACCAAACAGCAATTTCTATTGCACTCTTAAAACTGATCGAAAATCAAATGAGCAATAAGTAGCAACTCTTCTTATATAAGGATTAATTTGATAGTCGATTTCCATAAGAAGCATATAACTAAATTATAATCATATGAGACTAAGATTTATAAAACTCTTTTTGAGAGCAGCTCTTGCTGCCGCATTCCTTTCTGCAGTTGCCGATCGATTTGGTCTTTACCCACCGAGTATTTCCTCTTGGGGAAACTGGTCAACATTTTTGGATTATACACAACTGATAAATCCTTGGGCTCCGGAGAGTTTAATTCCCGCTCTTGGTTTTTTAGCAACAGCAGCTGAACTTATTTTTGGAGTTTGTTTGCTTATTGGTTTTAAAACGAAACTTTTTGCAAGGTTAAGTGGGTATCTTTTACTGGTATTTGGATTGGCAATGGTATTTTCTGTCGGCATAAAAAAAACATTCGATTATTCTGTATTTACTGCATCGGCTGCGGCTTTTGCCTTAAGTATATTGAAGGATACATTTCTGGAGGTGGATAGTATATTTTCTAAAAAGGATTGATTATTTAGTGTCAATTAAGATATAATCTGGTTTTCAAATTTGCACAAGTTTAACCTGATTAAATTGAGGATAACCTTATAGTATGATTCTTTGTACTCTCAATTTATAGGTCTTAAATTTTCAGGTCTTCTTTGCCATATAGCTGCAAACAATCCAATTGACATTTGTCGAGCTCTTTCTTTTGCGTCTTCGGCACGTTCGCCTTTAAAAAGCTCATCAAGCGTTTGAAACCACAGCTGAAGCCAAATTTCAAAATGTGTTTGATTAATTGTGTTTCTTTCTTTTATATCCATCCGCTGATGAGCGATTGGCGGGCTGCCTCTAAACTTAGCAACACCAAACAGATGCGATTCCCAAAAGTCAGTAAGCTTTTCTAAATGCGCAGGCCAGCGATCATCGGGAATACTTCTGTTAAAAATGGGACCTAAAATATCGTGCTTTCTTATTTTGGCGTAGAAGGAGTGGACGAGTAAACTCACATCTTCGCGATTTTCTATTGTTTTCATTTTGCAGATTTTTGTGCTACCTCCTTTATGCGCTCTATATGTTGAACGAGGTGGTGGTATGGCGAATGATACTATCTTCCAGTGCAAGAAAATCATGCATAACTTTTCTTGCCTTAGAAAGAATGCCCTTTTGTTTAATCGGGTTGTTTTATCTTCATTTCTATCTTATTCACTGCAAAGATATGGGTTTTATAATAAGGACAAAATTGTCTGAAATGTAAAATCTTCCTAACCTCCATCATTCCACACAATAAAGTAGGTTACAGAACTTTAAAATAGAGTAAAAATAAACGAAGAAGAGTTCCTGAAACGATTGCTTAAGTTGAGTTGATTTCCAGCTCAGTAAAATCAATCCATTAGGATCTGGTGCTTGTATCTTCACCCCTTATTTCCACACGACGAATTTTTCCACTGATGGTTTTGGGTAGCTCTTTTACAAACTCTATAATTCTTGGGTATTTGTACGGTGCGGTTACTTTTTTCACGTGATCTTGGATTTGTTGTTTTAACTCCTCTGATGGTTTCTGATCTGGCGCTAAAACAATGGTGGCTTTAACGACCTGTCCACGGGTTTCATCTGGCGAACCCGTCACAGCACATTCAACCACAGCAGGGTGAGTCATCAGGGCGCTTTCCACCTCAAAGGGGCCAATTCTGTAGCCAGAGCTTTTAATTACATCATCGGCACGTCCTACGAACCAGAAATAGCCGTCTTCATCTCGCCAGGCAATATCGCCCGTGTAATAAATACCATTCTGCCACACTTCGCGGGTTAATGATTCATCACGGTAGTAGCCTTTGAAAAGGCCTATGGGCGGCTGTTCGCCCACCCTAATGACGATCTGTCCCTGTTCCCCATCTTCACAGGAGGTGCCGTCAGGTTTCAACAAGTCAATGTTGTAGATGGGCGATGGAATACCCATGGAGCCAGGCTTGGGGGGCATCCATGGAAAAGTGGCCAATTGCACGGCCGTTTCGGTCTGACCAAAAGCTTCCATCAACTTGAGGCCAGTTAACTGTTGAAAGGTCTCGAAGACTTTGGGATTTAAAGCTTCGCCTGCTGTGGTGCAGTATTTTAGAGAAGATAAGTCATAATCTGCCAAGTTTTCACGTATCAGAAACCGAAAAACGGTCGGTGGCGCACAAAACGAGGTGATTTTGTGTTGAGATATAACTTGCAGCATTTCTGCTGGGTCGAATTTCTGGTGTTCATATACAAACACGCTGCATCCTGCCATCATTTGGCCGTAGAGCTTTCCCCATACGGCCTTGGCCCAACCTGTATCTGCCACCGTTAGATGGCGCCCGCCCTCTTCTACATTATGCCAAAATTTGGCAGTAATAATGTGTGCTAAAGGATAGGTGTAATCATGAGCCACCATTTTGGGCTGAGCTGTTGTTCCCGATGTAAAATAGAGGTAGAGCAGATCTCCGTTTTCGGAGGGGACATCGGGCTTTATGAATGGTTTGGCTCGAATAATTTCTTTCTGAAAATCATTCCAACCAGCTGGCACTAGTGGGCCTATAGAAATTATTTTTTCTATGGAGGGGCATTCAGGCAGAGCCTTTTCCACATGTTCGATCACCTGCTGTTCGCCCACGCAAATAATACCTTTGATGCTTGCCGCATTGCAGCGATAAATAATATCTTTTTCGGTCAAAAGATGGGTGGCGGGAATGGCGGTTGCACCAATTTTGTGAAGAGCCAGACAGGCGAACCAAAATTCATAACGGCGTTTGAGGATGAGCATGATCTTATCGCCTCGTTTATAGCCTAAGGATTGAAAATAGGAGGCGGTTGCATCCGATTTTTCTTTCAACTCTTTATAGGTGAAAAGGTGGTTTTCTCCCAAATCATTCACCCAAACAAGCGCAATTTTATCTGGCTCCAGAAGGGCATATTCATCTACCACATCATAAGCAAAATTGAAATTGTCGGGGATGTTAATTTTGAAGTTTTGTTGAAAATCCTCTAAAGAATTGAATTCTGGCTGAGCCAAGTATCTTTTATATATCTGCATGTTAACGCTTAAAATATGATGGCTAAAAACTCACAGGAGTTATTGTCTGCGGTTTTCATTCCATGGGGAAAACCGGAATCAAAGTAGATGCTATCACCTTCGTGCAATATCATCTCTTTGTCGTTGATAAAGAACTTCATGGAGCCTTTTAGAATCAGGTTAAATTCCTGACCAGGGTGACTGTTGAAATCGACTGGCAGGTTATCGGGTTTGGGCTCTACCTTAACCAAAAATGGTTCTGCTCTTCGGTCGATGAAATTAGCTGCCAGTGCTTTGTAGCTATAGGCCTTACGCCGTTTCATGGCTACACCTTGTCCTTTGCGTGTGAGGGTGTAAACACGCATGCGTGGTTCTTCGCCAGAGAGAAAAGTAGAAACTTCCACTCCAAATGATTTCGCCAACGTGTACAGTATGCCCACCGAAATGTCCGTATGACCTGATTCTAATTGTTGGTAGTCGTTTAGGGACAGCCCACAATTTTCAGCAGCCTGTTGGGCAGTTATTTCCAATATTTCACGAAGCGCTTTGACTCTGTTAGCAATTTCTATGATCTGTTCATCCATAATAACAAGTTTTTAAGCGGGACAGATCTATTTTCGAAACAATTGAACCTGTCGGTTTAAAGGACTAAGATAATATTTTTTTGGATTGAGAAAGATAATACGATGCACCATTTTCTAATCATTTTATTCAAATAGTTCAATACCATTCTTTATAAATATCAGAAGAACCCTAGGATAAATCCCAGAGATAGCTTAGGATGTTCTAAATAAACATCTTTTTATTCAGATAATTTTTGTTTGCAAATTTGGAAAAAAATAATCGTTAGTTACGTGCCATTAGATTAAAAGTTCCAACTTACACCCATGTATGCATGTCGTGGCAGCGCAGGATAGTAATAACGTGGTTCGGCCGAACCAAATGCTTTTGCATTAACAATAACCATGGAGGCATAGTGAGAATTGGTGAGGTTATTTATCCCTATATATAAGTTGAGAGAAGAACTTTTGAATGCGTCGAAACGATTTGCTATTTTCAGATTGCTAAGAAAATAAGAGGGTTCGGATAATCTGTTTGCATCGTCTAAAAATTGTCGGCCAACGGATTGAAATTGTGCATCAATCAACATGGATTTGATGGGCGACCAATGAAAACTTATTTGGGTGGAATAATCAGGAATTCCAGGTAGTAGATTGCCATCGAAAATGATCTCCTCACTTGTGAAATCGATGAATTTGTTTTTTGAAAAGGTATAGCTAAAATTTGAAGTTAATTTACCTGGAAAGTTTTTAAACGAAAAGAGATTGTTTCGAATCATCAATTCAAAACCACGATGGCGGGTTTTACCAGCATTAATTCCAGTGAAAATATCTTCAGTAAAACGTTTAGTAACCAATAGATTATT
>CAZJDS010000106.1:0-8005 GCA_964544795.1 uncultured Alkaliflexus sp.
TTCAAAAACCGCAATGCTATCGCCATCGCTGGTATATTTCTGATTGGCATGGATCTTAATTACAGGTCCTTTATTGAGAAGTGGGTGTAAAACAGGATCATGTTTTTCAGGACGATTGGGGTGAACACTATGTGCCATATCCGCAGACACCATAAATGAATTGTAGATGCAACGATGTGTGGACTCTGTGTTTTTCCCCATAACCGATAATATTCTTTCAAAGATATGTTTGAATAGGGGAGATCCTGCTCCTTGTTTGGTGAGACTTCCCACTTCTTCATTGTCGAAAACGGCCAGCATTTGTGTAAAAGGTTGAGCAGAATTATCCATTATCGCCGCTAAGCCAGCGTGCGTCATCGCCAAATTGTCGATTTTTGGGCTGGAGATAAACTCGTTATTCATGCCCATCACACATCCTTTGTTGTGCTCATAAAGTGTGAGGTCAAAATCCAATATTTCAGCAGAGTTGATATTAAGCTCTTTCGCCAATGCTTCTTTTATGAATCCTTTTGAACCGTTTTCATCGGAGTTGATGCCCACCAATGGCAGCATATCAATCTGTTTGTTTAGTTCCACTCCTTCATTGACGGAACGATTCAAATGAATGGCCAAGTTTGGAATGATTGCTATAGGACGCTTAAAATCAACCAATAAATTATTAGGATACAAAGCATTGTTGCTTTTGAGACTCACTCTCCCTGCAATGGAAAGCGGCCTATCCAGCCAACTCATCAAAATAGGACCACCATACACTTCAGTGTTAAGCTTAACAAAGTAGTTTTCTACATTTATCTCGGGCGAAGGTTTTATTTTAAAAGTGGGGGAGTCGCTGTGTGAAGCGACAATTCGAAATCCTTCTGTTTCTGGCTCACCGGTTCCTATAATAAATGCAAATAGTGAGGAGCCATTGCGAGTAACATAGTATTTTCCACCTTTCTCTAATTTCCAGGCATCTGTCAATTGTAACGCTGTGAAATCTGCATCACTCAGCATCTGAGTCATCACATCAATTGCATGATACACGCTGGGACTTTTATCTATAAAATCAATGAGTAATTGTGCTTGTTTATTTTCGTTTGGCATGTTTGTTCAATTTAGGACTAATTATACGTTCTGTCTTTTTTGATCTGCGGGGATACATACAGCCAGAAAGCTATAGTTGTCACTTTTGTCAAAAAAGAGGATAAGATTAAAAGGGATCGAGCTGTATCATCCACCACTTTTATGTAAATATAGATAAAATGAGTTGCTTTCAATTATTTTTCTCAAGAATGCGACCTTAAAAAGCGAACAGCAAATTACCAAATCAGTTACTGGGCATTTGATCTATTGGCACTCCTTAGGAGTAGAACTGTCTGTAGTAAGCCTACACTGAAAGTACCTTAAGCACCATAGGTGCGGTCTGTAAAACTGCTAAATTGTAGATGATCTCTATAATTAACCAATGCGATTACAAATGAAACGATCCAAAAGTAAAGACAGAACGCTTTTAGCGGAGTTAAAATGTGTGACTTGATTGTAGAAATGTCGATAAAATTCAAAAATTAGAACTCCCGCTGGCGCGGATTTATAGACAGAAAATTAGCGAATCATGATGCGACCCCAGCCAGGGTCGAACAAAAGCCATCAAACATTTCCATAAACATTCGATACCTCTGGCATCGAATCATCTGTAAATAAATGCTTTATAATAAGCAAAGTTTTAAGCTGGCACAATCTTGCACTCCGTAGGAGTAGCACTGTTTGTAGTAAACTATGCTCACAGTACCTCTAGCGCCGTAGGTGCGACCTGTAAAATGGTCAAACGAAGATTGTTTTATCTCACACCAATATATCATATCGGCCGTTGGTAAATCTATTTTAAAATAAAATCTGTTTTCGTTCATTATAATCCTATATTTTTCTAATTTTGTTATTTAATATGTCAAATGATAAAATCGATAAATTTATATCTTCAACACTTTTCAGAAAAACCGCTTTTGTGCAAATGAGAGTTTATTTTCTGAAGGAAGAGCTATTTGTTAAATTACATGCCCGATCGTTTCGATTGGGTATTTTTTTGCTTTTATATTCACCTTTTGTTTTAAGCGACCTATGAAGAATAGAAGTTTAGTCTCTATTAATGATTTTTCTAAAGAAGATATTCTGCAAATTCTTCAATTGGCAGAAGATTTTGAAAACCACCCAAATCAAACGCTTTTACGTGATAAGGTGGTCGCAACCCTCTTTTTTGAACCCTCTACGCGCACACGGCTTAGTTTTGAAGCTGCAATCAATAGATTAGGCGCTCGTGCGATTGGTTTTACCGATTCAACGACTTCCTCTACAACAAAAGGTGAAACTCTTAAAGACACCATTAAGATGGTGAGCAACTATGCCGATTTAATTGTGATGCGTCATCCCTTAGAAGGAAGTGCGCGATACGCGTCTGAACAATCTCGAGTACCCATCATAAATGCAGGTGACGGAGCCAACCAGCATCCTACACAGACTTTATTGGATCTTTATTCCATAAAAAAAACGCAAGGTACGCTTGAAAATCTCTCCATTTTTATGGTCGGCGATCTCAAATACGGACGTACTGTTCACTCATTGTTGATGGCTCTTTCACACTTCAATCCTGTATTTTATTTTGTAGCGCCTCAAGAGCTATCTATTCCCAATGAGTATAAGTACTTTCTGAAAGAGAAAAACATTGCTTTTCATGAAAGTACGACTATGGATCAGTTGGATCAGGTAGATATTCTTTATATGACCCGAGTGCAGAAAGAGCGTTTCTCTGATCCCATGGAATATGAGCGAGTTAAAAACACCTATGTACTTAATGCCGCGATGTTGGAGGATACCCGAGATAATCTCCGTGTTTTACACCCACTTCCTCGGGTAAATGAGATTCATACAGATGTGGATGGGCACCCCAAAGCATATTATTTTCAACAAGCAGAAAATGGAGTATATACGCGTATGGGAATTATTGCAGCTATCATGGGGGTTAAATAACGGTTGTGGTAGAAGAATTAGTAACACGCTCACATCCTAATTTATTATTTTATTCAGATCTTAACAGTCAATGGTCATGGTGAAACAAAAACAACTTCAAGTATCTGCCATTCAGGATGGCACGGTAATCGATCATATTCCTGCCGCATCACTTTTCTATGTCATCTCTATTCTTGGTTTGGATCAGACTCGAAACCAAGTGACATTTGGTGCCAATTTTGACAGTCATAAGCTGGGTAAAAAGGCAATTATTAAAGTTTCAAATAAGTTTTTTGAAACAGATGAAATTAATAAAATAGCCTTGGTTGCTCCTCATGCAAAACTCAATATTATCCGCGATTATGAAGTAGTTGAAAAGCGAGATGTAACCATTCCTGATGAAGTGGTAGGAATTGCACGATGCTTTAATCCAAAATGTATCACTAATAACGAGTCTATCATCACAAAGTTTTCTGTTCAAGATAAAGTGGATTTGGCCTTAAAATGTCATTATTGTGAGAAGATAACCACAAGAAAAGAGCTTAAAATGGTTTAAGAAATGAATGTTTTTTTATAACTAAGCACGGCATTCATGCCGTGTAATATTCCATAACACAAATCGGTTTTAACCGAAACATAAATTTCCTAAGTTATCTCTTGTCGAATTGTTTATAAGGTTTAAGCGGGTTTGTCTTGTTTAAAAAAAGCCTGTAAGTTTATGTACTTATCTACTGATCTCCACTTTTTTAATTAAATAAGTATGTATTGTGCATCCAAAAGTGTAATCTCCTTTTTATTTATTTTTTTATAAAAGACATAGTCGTTTATGTCATAAAGAGGTTTGTTTCGAGTAAAAGTCCAAGGTTTTCACGTCTTGTTTATCACAAATCGTTGCTTTTATGTAAGTAGTTAATTACAAGAAGCGAAGAGTTGTAGCATTGTTGAAAATGCAAGCCATTCGCACAGATTAAAATTACCATTTTTACCTTAGAGTCTATTTCCAAGATCCAGCTCTCTTTTCATCAAGTTCTTATTAAAATAATCTTCCCTGCATATCCACTTCAATAATTTCATTGTTCTCCATATACCATAAATACCCAAGTGTTTTTTTGTTGGCTATTTGTTGAACAAGGTTTAGATATTGACGTACCTGCGCGTGATGTTTGGCACTCTTCTCATGTCCAAATTTATAATCCACGACAATAATTTCATCGTCACCAATCATGACTCTGTCGGGGCGTTTAATATTTTTGGTAAGTATGGTGGCTTCTGTTTTAATCTGATAATAATTATTGAACCAATTCTTGGCTTTGGGGTGATTTATATACTGCGTAATTTCTGTTTTGAACGATTCTATCTCATGACCTGATATTTTCCCTTGTAATCTTAATTGTAACAGAGCACTATCCACATCCTGTTCATCTTTAATCAGTTCAAAGAGCTGATGCATAATCTTTCCATGATGTAGTTGTTGGTTCTGATGACTTCCATCAAAAGAATGATAGCTTTCAAGATGGTTATTAATTCGACTATGAATGGGCGTATGTTTTATTTCAGGAGGTAGAACAGATACGGTTTTGCGTAAAGCTTCTTCTTCTGGAGCAGCATCTATTGCGGCTGGAAGAATCTGGCCAAATTCAAAAAACTGTTTTTCTTCGTCCCACGCGTTGGGATAGTTCTCTTGAGAAACTGATGATGAAACAAAGTGAAGCATTAAATTAGAGAAATTATCAATTTTTTTGAAATTCTTTTTCGCAACATACCCAATGAGTGAAATGCTTCTTTTGGCCCTTGTAAATGCCACGTAACCCACATTTAAGGTATCCACATAATTTAGCAAGGTTTCATCAAAAAAATCATCGGCAAAGTGGGAGAGGGCTACCGCATTTACGCCGTTGATTGGCACCAATGACACAGCATTAAAAGGTTCACTCCTCGGTTTCAGCCATAAGAAATCACTGTGCTTTAAAGAGTTGATTTTCCAATCCACAAATGGAATGACCACTGCTTCAAACTCCAAGCCTTTAGATTTATGAATCGTCATCACTCGAATGGCTGCTTGATCGTCGGGCACCGATAGTGAGAGCCTGCTTCCTCTGTTGTGCCAAAAAGTTATGAATTGGTTGATATCAGCGGTCTCCTCATTAATAAAACTTAATGCCACACTCAAAAACCCCTGAATAAAGATGGCGTGCTGGGTATAAAGATCTGCAGGTATAAGAGAGCTAACAGCCTCTATAAGTTCGTAAAGAGGCTTTTGTTGGTACTTTAAAAGTTCTGTTTTGTATTGTTCCCAAAGTTGATCAGAATTTTCGTTAAGAAATGAATCGGAAACATCCAATACAACTTCTGTATCAGGGTTTATCGGTTTCTTTAATACATGCAAACGAATGAATGTTTCAAGAATTTGATCGTTGGGTTTCAAGAGATACTCTAATTGGGCAATAATTAATTGGATGGCTTCGGAATTTCCTATAATTAAGGACTCGTTACTAATTACAGGATAATTTTTCTGGTCGATACTGTACGCACCCGATAGTAGCGCATTAGTAATCAGTACAGCTTCTTTATTCGTGCGAACCAAAACAGCAATATCGGAGAGCTTGAAGCCTTCTTCAATCAGATAATCAATCCGTTCTATGGCTTTATAAAGTGCTTCTTCACGAAAATCGTCCACATTTTCACCCTCGACGAATTGCATGTGGATTTGTCCTTCATCACTCAGCCTTTTGGGCGATATATTTTGGAAGATATCGTTGTAAGCAGTTGTTATTTTGTTTTTTAAATGATCTGCTTCTGGAGTGTTGTTTTCTTCGGGAATTAGCTCATTGAAGTCGTTTTGTAATGCTTCTGAAGCGAACTTGAAAAAGAGATTGTTAAATTGGATCACCTCTTTAGAACTGCGCCAGTTGGTATCTAAAGTTTTTAAATCAACGCCATACTTATCAAAGTTATTTTCCACTTTTTCTGCCAAAATATTCCAATCTGAATTTCGCCATCTATAAATAGCTTGTTTCACATCTCCTACCACCAGAGAGTAATTTCCAGCTGCCAGCGAATCATTGATTAGTGGAAGAAAATTTAAATATTGTAGGGTAGAGGTGTCTTGAAATTCATCAATCATGAAATTGGAATAACGAGTTCCCGTTTTTTCATATATAAATGGGGTGTCATTATTGTCGATGATCCTCGTAAGTAGATAATTGGTGCCAGAAATGAGAAATATGTTTTGATCTCGACACAGTTCCATCATTTTCTCATTAAGATCATTCACCAACCCCAATGCGTTTAGGTTGGGAAGAATTAGTTTGGCAGTATAATAATCTTTTCTCTTTTCAAGTAGATAATTTGCCGTGGTTCTGGCTATATCCTGAATTCCACCAAAATAAACCGATTCGATCTCACTTTTTATTTCCTTTTTTGCTGATTTGGTCAACAGAGAATCAATGGAATCTGCTATTTTCAAAAAAGTTTCTGGGTTGTATATTTTGGTTAAGTCTGACCAACCCAAATAGCTGTTTAACTCTGCCATTCTTTCAAAAAGACGCATCGGAGATCTGCTTTTTCCACTAAAATCGCTATCAATTGCTAACCCATGGCTTTTAACAAGCTCTACTGCTTGATTTCCTAAGCTAATTAGTTTGTTGTTGATGTTGTTGACGATCTCTTCCAGCGCTTTTTTATAGGTGTTAAGGAAGTTTCTGTCGCTGATCTGTTTAGAGAGTGTACCTGCATTTGCTTGGAATCGCTCTTTGACAATTTCCCCTCCTATATCTTTGATCTCCTTGGCAATATTCCACGATTGGCTGTTTTCAATACGTTCTTGTGCAAATTGAATCAACCATCTTTTCAATTCATTATTATGGGGCATATCCATCTCTAAAATGAGTTGATCAATGGCTTGCTGCATGATTTGATTTGCTTCCAACTCTAACCTGAATCCCAGCGGAAGACCCATTTCACGAGCAAATGAACGTGTAACGCGTTGAAAAAAACTGTCGATGGTACTTATGGAGAATCTCGAATAGTCATGTAAAAGAAGTTTCAATAGGGCAGATGATTTCCTTCTAACTTCCTGTTTTGAGATAGAAAACTCTTTAATCAGATCACTCATATGATCTGGATTCTCTTTTTTAGGATCGGACAAATCATAAAGAGTGGCCAATATGCGCGAACGCATCTCCGCGGTGGCTTTGTTGGTGAAAGTGACTGCTAAAGTATGACGATAGTTGGCGGGCTCATCAAAAAGTAATCTTACATATTCTTGTGTTAAAGTATATGTTTTACCAGAACCGGCTGAAGCGCGAAATACTTTTAATTGAGACATGATAGATAAAATAAATAGGTTTGGATAAAACTACTCTTTTTCAAAATGAATAAAAATTATAAAAACTCATTTTTTACTTCTATAAAGAGCTTTCACGTTTTATTTCTTCTGATATAATGTTAATTTTGTGGTGATTTAATTTAGAAGTTATTCAAGAAGTGCTTTGTGATTAAAATTAATTCGTTTACAGAACGTAAAATATCTAATCGCAAATTGTACGATTGGTCGGAAATTACTACGAAGTGGTAAAAATTGAATAACCATGGTTAACTACGATACAAAAAGCGAACCCCGAAGCGGGTTCAGTATTTTAGTTGAATTGTTAATGTTAACTATTAATTGAACTAAGTACATATTACTTTGAAGAACCTTAATATCGTCTAATAGATGAAATATATAGTTGTTTTGGCCGATGGAATGGCCGACGAACCCATAGCGGCTTTTGATGGATTAACACCCGTAATGGCAGCCTCAACACCGACAATGGATGAGATTTGTCGCCAATCGGCCACAGGGCTTGTTCACACCGTTCCTGAAGGATTTCATCCAGGAAGTGAGATTGCAAACATGAATTTGTTGGGTTATCCGCCCGCAAAGTATTTTGACGGGCGGGGCGTGATTGAAGCAGCCGCTCTGGGTGTACCAATGGAGCCAACAGATTTGATTCTTCGTTGTAATCTTGTTTCAATGGAGGAGGGG
>CAZJDS010000107.1:0-7889 GCA_964544795.1 uncultured Alkaliflexus sp.
TTGATGAGATAACGCCTGACCATGTGATGTTCCTAATCAACGCCATCTATTTTTACGGTCAGTGGCAAAATGAATTTGATGTCAAAAACACCAAAAAAGAGACGTTTTATCCTGAATCGGGTGCAGAAGTAAAAGTAGATATGATGCACCAAGAAGCATATTTAGGGTATGTCAGTAACGATTTGTTTACAATGGTTGAAATGCCCTATGGCAATGGACACTTTAATATGGTGGCTTTAATGCCCAACGAGGGTAAGAAGGTGTCGGATATTGTGGATGCTATCAATGATGAGAATTGGGGAATATGGACGGAGAGAGTCCATAAACAAGAGGTGGTTTTAGGATTTCCCAAATTTAAATTTGAAGGAGATTATGAACTAAACGATCCTTTAATCAGGTTGGGGATGCCACTGGCATTCTCTGGCTTGGCTGATTTTAGTGGAATTTTAAAGAATAATGGAATAAAAATATCAAAGGTAAAGCACAAGACCTTTATAGAGGTAGATGAAAAAGGAACTGAAGCTGCTGCGGTTACCAGCGTTGAGTTTGAATTTACATCTGCAGGGCCACAGAAACTCAACTTCACTGTTAACAAACCTTTTGTTTTTGCTATCACCGAAAAAGATACCAACACTATTTTGTTTTTGGGCAAATTGATGATGCCTGAATAATTAGGATACATGTCTTCTTCCGAATACGTGACGATTCAAAGCAAAACAAATACATTTACATCTTCATTCATCCAATTTTTATGCGAATTGGATGAGTGAAGGTTTGGTTATTTTGATTCGGTGTGAAATAAAGTGTTCCAATTTTAAAATATTGTTTATTTCCTTTTTGAGCCTATTTCTATTTGTAGCTCCATACGATAAGCTTCTTTGCTTTTGATAGATCTTTGTAATATATCTTTTATTTCCTGTTTTTTGGTTATTTTCGTCTCACTCCTTCGTAATTTCAAGATGAAGGTTCGTTTTTTGAAAACGTAGTTTGTTCCTTAAGTTTGTTCGATATATTATATAATAGCGATGAAAGCAGTTTTAACGATTGGTCTTTTGGTATTAAGCAATTCATTTATGATTCTTGCTTGGTATGGGCATTTGAAATTTTCTGAAATGAATTGGTTCAGTAAATTAGGATTGTTCTCCATCATATTAATCAGTTGGGGAATAGCTTTTTTCGAATATATATTTCAGGTGCCCGCCAATAGAATCGGCTTTAAAGAATATGGTGGTCCCTTTACCCTCATTCAATTAAAAGTAATTCAGGAAGTGATCACTTTGGTTGTGTTTGCTCTGTTTACTTTGGTTGTATTCAAAACAGAAACGTTTAAGCTCAACCACATCTTTTCATTTGTGTTTTTGATTTTGGCAGTTTACTTTATGTTTAAGAAATGAGGAAATAGATCTGATTTAAACTGATCATTTAAATATCAGCAATAAGTTGAACCAAACAACTTTAAAATGGACTTATACGGTAAGAAAAGCAAAAGCATTCCACAGAAAATAATTATCCATCTTTTAGAGGTTCTGCTTCTGTGGTTATCGTATTGGATTTTATTTCAAAGTGGAGGAAACTGGGTGAATCATCATTTAGGCATTAACAACTCTATTGATAATATTGATAGAAGAGTTGTCATTTTTGGTTTCAATATTCTTATTTCTCTGCGGTTAGCATACATGATGATTTTTATTTTGAAGAGGAAAATACCGTGGGAGGAGAGCGTAAGTGTACCTTTAGCGTTTGCCGTTTATTTCATCGGTTTTCCTTTGTTCGTATTGCCTATTTCAAAATCAATTGACGGACTTGACTATTTTGGTATTGCTATTTTTATCATAGGCTGTCTTCTTAATACTGGGAGTGAAATTCAAAGAGGCAGATGGAAAAAGAAGCCGGCGAATAAGAGGAAAATTTATACGGAAGGTCTTTTCAAATATTCACGACATATAAATTATTTTGGAGATATCTTGTGGGTCATTGGATATGCCCTCATTACAAGAAACCTATGGTCTATGACAATCCCAATTTCCCTATTTTGTTTTTTCTCTTTCTATAATGCGCCTAAACTTGACAAGTATTTAAAAGAAAAGTATGGTGATGCGTATGATAAATATGCAGAAAAGACCAAAATGCTGGTACCGTTTATATATTGAGAATTGATCAGCAAGTAATGATTTTTAAAACCACAACTTCCATCTTAACAAAACCAATCTAAAATTATTGGAAGAACAATAGTAATTGCTATTTGCTTAAAGATTAGGCGACTGGCGATCCCTTGACCGCCAGTACGCCTTTTTTTACTCTTTTTAATATGCCACAACCACAACTCCATCATCACCAGTTCCTATCGCGGGAGCTTCTCTAATGGCTTCTTTCCTAATAATTGAAACCTGCTCTGGTTCTTGCTGTTGCATAGATCCTTGTAGCACAAAATTAATAGGTACGGTGTAGTTTACATTTACATATCTCCCTCTTTGTTTGCCCGGTGTCCATTTGGGCATGGCACTCACGACTCTTAGCGCTTCATTGTCTAATGATTCGGATCCTCCGCTCCGCATAATTTTCACATCTTTTACATCTCCCGTTTTCGAAACAACAAATTGCACGTAAACCCTTCCGCTCTCTCTTTGTTCTTGGGCATCAGAAGGATATTTGATATTAGTGGCTAAATACTTTTGCAATTCCTCAACACCACCTGGAAATTGTGGCATCACTTCAACAATAAAAAAAGTTTCTTCTGTATTTTCCTTCTTTGACTTCAAATTATCTGTTTGTAAATTTTCGTCGGGAGTGCGATCACATGCAAAAAAGAATGCAACGCCTACTATCATAATGCTGGCAGAGAGCCTTTTTATGAAGGCTTTGTTTTTTATTATTTTATTGCTCATCATTTTAAAACGTTTTTTAGTGATTGATTGATTAAAGTTATTCACAGGAAACAGTCGCGCACCTGTAGCCTCGTGCAATAACAATCTTTTGTATGAGCCGATGGCAGTTCCCTTATTCAACACGGAACGATCGGCTTGAAACTCGTGCAATTCCTGAAGCAGGTGTTTGATCCACCAAGCAAATGGGTTAAACCATTGCACAATAAGAAGCGCCTCAAACAGCAACACATCTAACGAGTGCCGATGCTTGACGTGGGACATCTCGTGCACCAATATTTTATCCAGATCGTCATCAGAATAAAGTGATCGGTTAACGAATATGATATGAAAGAATGAAAAGGCGTTAAAATTGCCAGGTAGATCGGCTATCTTAACTCCATTATAATTTATCCAGTTGGCTTTTTTTGATAAACCTCCCAAACGGATTAATCCAAAAATTAAGCGACCTAAAACGCCTAAAGCTCCACCTAAATAGAGCAAGCTAAAGGTTTTACTTTGGGCGACAACAGGAATAAATGACTTGCGTACATCTCCTGCATAAATATTAACAGTTTGTAAAAGATTGGTAAAACCCTGCGTTTCAGGATTAGAGCTTGCCATTTGCAAAAAGGAGAAATGAATAAATGGTGTAATGGTAGCAACCAATAGAGACAACAACAGATAAATTCGATTAAATTTAAAAAGTGGCTCTTGATGTAGAGCAATGAGGTAAAATAAGCTCAATACGCCCAATATTAATGACGACTCTACCAGATAATTGATAAAATATTCCATAACATTTTATTTTTTGTTCTTTAAATCATTATTTATTTTCTCTTCTCTTTTTGTAGATCGCTCTTCACTTCATTCATCAACTCCTCTATATCATTGATGTCCATCTTATCTTCTTTGGCAAAAAATGACACCAACTCTTTAAATGACCCTTGAAAGTAATGAGACATCACTCGTTTCATAAATTTTCTTTTATACGTCTCTTTCTCTACCAATGGGAAATAGATATGTCCTTTTCCTTCCTTTCTATGATCTGCAAAACCTTTACTTTCCAAAATTCGCACAATGGTACTTACGGTATTATATGCAGGTTTCGGATCGGGTAATTTATCAATTATACCCTTAACATTGGTTTCACCCAAATCCCACAACTGCTGCATAATCTGTTCTTCTGCTTTTGTTAATTCTTTCATTCTAATAGACTATTAAACAATGGATTTAGTAAGAAATGCTTAACCTTAATTTTGTATGGTTAAATATCTAACTAAATATTTAGTTCAAACTTATAACTAAAGTGTTAGTTATACAAATATTTTAAACTATATTTGTAGTTGAAAGTTTTCTCGATTTGTAAGATTTTGATGTAGAGGTGAATGGAAGTGTTCAGGAAGTATATCGATAAGTTGTTTATTTCTTTAAAATAAATTCAATTTAAAATATAGCATTATGAAAACGTTTGCTTGGTTGAGTTTCCTCTTGATAAATACAGCAATATTTGCACAGGAAAACTACGACTTATTGTATCTACAAAAGGAGTATAAACAGATTCTTGAAAAAAGTGGAAAATTAATTACTCCCGACGATTACTTCTGGAACTCAGTAATGCTTGATAAAGATGGGAAAACGTTAGAAGCTATTGATGTTTTAAATAAAGGCGTTTCGTTGTTTGATAACAATGTAAATAATGAAAAACTATTGGCTGATTTTTTATACAAGACGGGTCAATACACATTGGCCAAGCCAATTTTGATAAGATACATGTACAACTCTGAAGATTTCATTAAATACATAAAAATTCTTGAATTTCAAGAAGAGTACAAAACGGCAATTGACCTATTAAAGTCAGCCATTGATGATGATACCGCAAATCTTGATTATTTGCAGCATCTTGGAAAAAACTATCATCAAATAGATAGTATTGATCGCGCGATAGAAGTATTTAAAGAGGTGCTTACAATCAATCCTAAAGATCAATCGAATGCGCTGAGATTGGCAAGCCTATTAATAAAAGATAAACAATATGCTAAAGCAATCGAAATCTGTGATATTGGACTTTTGAATGATGCTACTAATAAAAAGCTTATTAGAACAAAAGGGATAGCAAGTTTTACTATAAAGGAATTTGAAATATCGGAGGCCTGCTTTCAATATTTATATGATGAAGGTGATACAACCACTTTTGTTTTGAAGCGTTTAGGAATTAGCTTTTTTCAAAACAACTTGTACAACTATGCACAGAGACATTTGATGAAAGCATTTCAAAATAATCCTAAAGATCTTGAGATTTGTTATTTCATAGGCAAATGTTATTTATATACTGACGAACCAGAAAAAGGGTTGTACTTTTTTGATCTTGTTGAGTCTTTATTACAACCTGATCCAAAAATGCTCGCTTCATTATATATGGATAAGGAAAATATATACAGTAGACTCGGCAACTTTAAAGAAGCATTGCAATGCTATCAAAAAGCATATGAATACAATCCAAAACCCGAATATATTTTTCATATTGCTACGTTGTATCATAATAGACTAAATGATCCGCAAAGTGCTTTGAAAAGCTATCAACGTTTTTTGAATTTATTGTCTGATAAAGCAGATACAGATTCTATTGACTGGCCTAAAGATGAGGTGACTGTAACATTAAAGAGTATAGCGAAAGATAATATCTCGAATATTAAAAAAGATCTGTTTTTTGAAGGAGAAACAAAATAAAGTTAACAAGTGATTTTATTCTAGGCGTGAAAATTGTGCGCATTAATGGGTGAATCCGCAAGTGTCAGAAGAAAATATACTTTTACCACCAAGAAAGGATATAATCACAAAACGTCTATATTTGTAAATACAATTAGAAGACTCTCAATTCTCCCATTGAAATATTATAAAACGGCTATGTCCATTGATTTTCTTTATACTGTTTACTTAAAAAGCGGAGTAGTTACCACCGATAGCCGTCATACTCCTTTAGGCTCTATCTACTTTGCGTTAAAAGGCGATCGGTTTGATGGCAATGACTTTGCTCTTTCTGCACTTGAAGCTGGCTGTGCATTGGCTGTGGTAGATGATGTTCGGTTGAAAGATGCGGATGGCTGTCTTTTGGTTTCTGATGCTTTGGAAACATTGCAGAAGATGGCTACCCACCATCGTGTACAATCTCGTATGAAGGTGTTGGGAATTACAGGTACTAATGGTAAAACTACCACCAAAGAGTTGGTGGCTGCTGTTCTTGCTCGAAAGTATAAAGTGGGGTTTACGCAAGGTAATTTGAACAACCACATTGGCGTTCCATTGACTTTATTGTCTATGCCCAAGGATATAGAAATAGCTGTGGTAGAGATGGGTGCAAATCATGTTAAAGAGATCGCATTTCTATGTGAAATTGCTCAACCCGATTGGGGATTGATTACCAATGTAGGGAAAGCTCATTTGGAAGGCTTTGGTTCTTTTCAAGGAGTGATGACGGCCAAATCAGAGCTGTATGCTTATTTGAAAAAACATCAAAAGCCCATTTTTATAAATGACGACAATCCTTTTTTAACTGAAATGTTGGCTGATTACAACACTTCGTTAGTGAAGTATGGAACTTCGGAGTCGCTTTTTGTTTGCGGAAAAGAGGCAAAGGCAGAGCCTTTTTTAGAGTTTGAATGGAAGAGCTCAGATCTCTATTGGCAGAAGACAACTATGCAACTCTCAGGTCTTTATAATTTTGAGAATGCTTTGGCGGCTGTAGCTATCGGAAAGTATTTTGATGTTTCAGCAGAAGAGATTAATGGAGCTTTGGCAGATTATCAACCTAAAAACCATCGTTCACAGATTTTGAAAACGAAGCAAAACACTCTGTTTTTGGACGCTTACAATGCGAATCCCACCAGTATGAATGCTGCATTGGATAATTTTGAAAAAACAACTGCGCAATACAAAACACTGGTTTTAGGTGGAATGAAGGAATTGGGTAGTGAAAGCAAAGAGGAGCACTTGAAATTAGTCAATCGTTTAAAAAACATTCCTTTTACTCAATGTTTTTTAGTGGGAGAGGAGTTCCAAGAAATATTGCCAAAAGATAAAAGATTCTTCTGGTTTTCAACTGGAGAGGAGTTGTGCAAATATATTAAAAGCAATCCTATTACCGATAGTTACATATTGCTAAAAGGCTCACGAGCCAATAGATTGGAGAAGGTAGTAGATTTCTTATAAACCCGATGCACGGTACTGTTTGATTTGAGTAAACTTTCGCATTTTCCTGATGTAATAATCCCAAACGATAGAGCCTTTGTAGATCTCCTTATGATGAGGTTGAGTATGAGCTTGCATCAACTGCTTCCTCTTTTTATAAAACTTCCTGAAGTCTCTTATAAAATGTCGATGTGCTAAGTGAATAGCCCATGCATTTTTGGGTTGTTTCTGTGCCAGAAAATTGAGCAACGCCAAGAAGTCCATTGTCATTCTAAAAAACAGAAGAGGATAGACTCCAGAACCCGACTTGTTTTTTAACAATAAGAAGAGGTTGTTTCTAAAATTTAGATAGGTCTTTCTGCTGTTTAGATAATCCAGCGTTCCACCTCCCGCATGAAAAACTGTGCTTTGTGGAACATAACGAATCGCGTATTCTTGGTTTTGAATTCTCCAACACCAATCAATCTCCTCCATGTGTGCAAAAAAGTCACCGTCCAATCCGCCCGATTTCAGAAACAGCTCACGACGAACCACTAAGGCAGCACCACTTCCCCAAAAGACGGTTCCTTCTTTATTGTATTGATTTTTATCTTCTTCTATCTCCTCAAAAATTCGTCCTCTACAAAATGGATAGCCGAATCTGTCTATGAAACCACCTGCAGCACCTGCATATTCAAAAAGGTGTGGATGGTTGTAATCTTTTATTTTAGGTACACATGCTGCAGCTTCTGGGTGGTTGTCCATGCAATCCATCAATGGATTGAGCCATCCTTCACTGGGCGCAGCATCTGAGTTGAGCAAAACAGCCAGTTCACTACTTACCTGTTCCAATGCTCTGTT
>CAZJDS010000108.1:0-7382 GCA_964544795.1 uncultured Alkaliflexus sp.
AGCTTTAATTTTACTGCAGAATTGAGTAATGTTCAACTGGATAGGTTGAATCTACTCCCTTCACTTCCTGACGGGGTTTTATCCTTAAATATGCAAACCAACATACAGGGCGACCATCTTGATGATCTAGTGGGAAGTATTCTACTCACAGATGGTTTGCTTTTTTCACCTTCTGGAATAATTGATTTTGATACTGTTTCAGTTTCTTCCAGTCGGTTTGACCACGGTAAAAGGCTGGAGTTAAAATCTCCATTTGTCGTTGGGCATTTGGAAGGGCATTATTCTTTCCGTCACCTAGAGCAAACTATGTACTATTATGTCAGTAAATTTTTGCCTTCCCCGGTAGTTGCAAAATATCAAAAAATCCCTGTTTCAGATGACAATAATTTCACTTTCGAAATAGTGCTCAAATCAATGCGAGATCTATTAAAGTTCTTTATTCCTCAAATGAACATTTCAGACAAAGGTTTTGCCAAAGGACGTTTTTTTCCTTCGCAAGGGATCTTTGACATGGAGGCATCTTTGGGAATGTTAGACTACAATAATATTAAAGGTGAAGATTTGAATTTGAGAATTTTTTCTACCGACCCTTCAAGTGTAAATTTAACATTCCGTTCTGTAGATACCCAAGTAGGTGGTTTTTTAGAACTGCCTAATCTATCCATACATCAAAAAATGTGGAACGACTCTTTAACGACCAACGTTTTTTGGAACAATTGGGACAATATAACAAACAGCGGAGCTTTATATTCTGAAGCCAATTTTAGAGTTGATAAGAACCAGAAGTTGATAACCAAGTTAACGCTTTCTCCTTCTACTATAATTGTTGAAGATTCAACTTGGAACATCCATGAATCAATTTTCTCTTTTCATCCTAAAGGATTTTCTGTTAAGGGTTTTAGAGTAGATCGCTATCCCCAATATGTATCGTTAAATGGTTTTTTGCATCGAGAGTTTGAGGATGAGCTGGTTATGCGATTTAACGATATGGATATTTCCCAGTTTTTAAAAGGAACCGATGAAGGGAAAATTTCTTTTGGTGGGTTTGTTGATGGCGACCTTAAATTAAAAAACTATTATCGTGAACCATTATTATCTAGTAATATAGATATCAAAAGCTTTGAATTTAACCATGATCCCTTGGGAACCTTTCATCTCAGCAGTTCTTGGAATAGAGAGTTGGAGGCCTTGGAAATTGAAACCAGCCTAAAAGAAGGGGAAGTTGAGAGATTGTCGGGAGGAGGCTTCTTTTATCCATCAGAAAAAAGATTTGATATTTCAGCGGATCTTGATAGTATGCGGATTGGCTTTTTGGATCCGTTTTTAAATACTGTGATGCAGAACTTGGAGGGTTCAGCTTCAGGTAAAGTCTATTTTAAGGGAGAGTTATCACAACCATACCTTACAGGACGAGTTAAGGTGAATGAAGGAAGTTTTGATGTGGACATGCTTAATACAACCTACTATATTAAAGATTCTGTGATTCTTTTTCCACATGAGATTCGATTTGATAATATGACATTGGCTGATCGCTATAATCAAAAAGGTAAGTTTAAAGGATCTATCTATCATTCTGGTTCATATGGTGATATGCGATATGATTTAAGAGTGGATGCTAATAATATGATGGTGATGAATACAAGGTGGCAAAACAATCCCTATTATTATGGAACGATATTTGGAGATGCCACCCTTTTGATAACTGGCAGCAGCGAAAATATTGATATAGGTATTAAGGGAAGGACGCGCTCTGGAACCCGTTTTTTCATTCCAGTGCAGAATAAGGATAGGATAGGAGAGAGTAGTTTTATTCGATTTACCAATGGTTCAGGCGAAAAATTACAGAACCAATCCACCCCAACAGGCGAGGGTGTTTATAAGGTAGATCTTTCAGGCGTAAAATTGGATATGGATATTGAGGTAACGCCTGATGCGGAAGTTCAGATTATATTTGACGAACGCGTGGGTGATATCTTGAGAAGTAGGGGAGGAGGAAATATTCAAATTCGAATCAATCGGCAAGGAGATATTAAGTTTTATGGTGATTATACCATCCAAGAAGGAGAATATCTTTTCTCGTTGCAAAATTTGATTAATAAACGCTTTGATATTGTGCAGGGTGGAACAGTTAAATGGCAAGGCGATCCTTATAACGCAGATATCAATATCATGGCAGTATATAAGTTAAAAGCTTCTTTATCCGATTTGTTAGGTGAGTCGGTTCAAGACAGGTCTGATTTGCAACGCAGAGTTCAGATACATAGCAATTTGATGCTTAGTGGAATGTTGCAGCAACCTATTATTAAGTTCGGTATTGAACTGCCAACTCTTGATGAAGGACGTGAAGCCCTTGTGCTTGATTACATGGCAACAGAAGAGGAGATGAACAGACAAGTTTTATCGTTGTTGGTATTAAATAAGTTTTACACTCCTGAGTATATGAGGAGTGAACAAGGAGGAACAGAGATTTATAATAACGCCGCCTTGCTTACCACTACAGAAATGTTATCTTCACAAATTAGCAAATGGATGTCGTCTATTAGCAATGACTTTGATTTAGGGGTAGCTTATCGACCCGGAGATAATATTACTAGTGAAGAGTTTGAATTGGCACTTTCCACTCAGGTTTTTAACAATCGGGTTTCTCTTAACGGGAACGTTGGAGTGGGAAAATATCAGGCAAATACCAGTACTATGATTGGTGATTTTGATGTGGATATAAAGTTAAATAAGAGTGGTACCATTCGAGCAAGAGCATATACCCGCTCCAATGAAGACTATCTTTATGAATCTTCGCTCACAACTCAGGGGGTAGGTATCTCTTTTAAAGAAGAGTTTGATCAGGTAAAGGAGTTGATACGTAAATATTGGCGAATGGTAGCAGTTAGACGTGATGATGAGAAAAAATAAGACGTTGTGTAATATCTTTAAGATTATACAAGTTCCTATAGAGGGTAGGATAATATTGGTTTTGATTTTAAATTAGAACCTTATAAATTAGGTCACCAGTTTTTTTGTAATTTAGCCCAGTATAATAACTAAATATGAAAATAGTATGAATCCTTTTTTAATGATACAAGCCACTGCACAAGCAGTTGGAGCCGATGGCGTGGAAGGAGAAATGGTTGTAGAGAGCATTAAGCTCTTTGACCTTATGTTGAAGGGTGGATGGATTATGATTCCATTGGCACTTTTATCTTTTATATCCATCTGGATTTTTTTAGAAAGATATTTTGTTCTAAGACGAGTTTCAACAGAGGATCTTACTTTTATGAATCGTATTAAGGATTATATCCATGATGGTAAAATTGATTCAGCATTGGCGCTATGTAGAAGTAACAACCACCCCATATCCCGTATGATTGAAAAAGGGATTAGTCGTATCGGGCGTCCTTTGAACGATGTGAGCACAGCCATTGAAAATGTTGGCAATCTTGAAGTCTCACGTTTAGAAAAGGGTTTGCCCATGTTAGCTACTGTTGCAGGTGGTGCCCCTATGATTGGTTTTCTTGGAACGGTAATTGGAATGATCAAATCGTTTTGGGAAATGTCCAATGCAGGAAACAACATTATGGTAGATCAGTTAGCTGGAGGTATTTATACAGCCTTGGTAACTACTGTTACTGGTTTGATTGTAGGGATCACAGCTTATTTTGCATACAACTTTTTGGTGGCTCGTGTAGAGAAGGTTATTTTTAAAATGGAAGCGCGAACCATGGAGTTTATGGATATTTTGAATGAACCAGCACGTTAAACAAAAATGAAATGGCTTTACGATCAAGAAGTAAAATAGATGCAACTTTTAGTATGTCGTCGATGACCGACGTGGTCTTTCTTTTATTGATTTTCTTTATGATCACTTCCACGCTGGTAAATCCAAATGCCATAAAGTTGCTTTTGCCACAAAGTAAGCAACAAGCTGCAGCCAAACCCCAAACATCAGTTTCTATTAGTAGAGATTTAACTTATTATGTAGGGACAACGCCCGTACGATTCAACCAGATTGAGGCTGAATTAAGAAAACGTATTGGTGGGGAAGAAGATGTCTATATTTCATTGCATGTGGACGAGAATGTTCCTATGCGAGAAGTGGTTAAGGTGATGAACATTGCTAAAAACAATCAATATAAAGTAATATTGGCAACCAGAGCTAGATAAAATGGACGAGAGGAAGAGCGATAAAACATGGAGTACAATTGGAACTATAGTCTTCCATTTGGGATTGCTGGTTCTTTTATTCATTCTGGGATTAAGATCCATACCCCAGGAAGAGGAGGGCATACTTGTCAATTTTGGAGATTCACCTACGGGAATGGGGCCAAGTGAGCCTGTTCGGAACATGCCAGCCGAACCAGTTACAACACCTGCACCCTCACAGCCTAAAGCGTCTATTCCTCCTCCTGTTACTGCTCCGCAGCCAACGAAAGATAATACGGTAACACAAGATTTTGAAAAGTCTGCGGCTATTTCCGCTGCTGAGAAAGCCAAGAAAGAAGCTGAGAAAAAAAAGTTAGAAGAAGATCGAAAGCAAAGGTTAGAAGTTGAGAGGTTACGTAAAATTGAAGAAGATAAGCACCGAGCTGAAGAAGAAGCTGAGCGACAAAGGTTGGCAGAAGAACAACGCCAACGTGAAGCTCGTCAACGTCAAGCTGACGCTATTCGAAATGCTACTAGCGAAGCTTTTAGTAAGTCGGATGGAATAGGTACTTCAGAAGGTGAAACCCAAGGAGAAGGAAACCAGGGTTATACTTCAGGGGATCCTGCTAGTAAAAATAGGGTGGGGAGTGGATTGGGGAGTTCTGGGAACTCTTTTGATCTTTCTGGAAGGAGTCTCTCAGGCTCTTTGCCAAAACCAGACTATGGAATTCAAGAAGAAGGGATTGTTGTCGTACAGATAACTGTAGATAAAAATGGTGTTGTGACTGATGCTCAGCCTATTTTGCGCGGCACTACTACTCAGAATAGCTATTTATGGCGTGTGGCAAAAGAAGCTGCTTTAAAAGCCAAATTTAATAGAAGTGCAAATGCACCTGCTTATCAAAAGGGAACGATTACCTATCGTTTTGTCTTGAATTAATTTTCAAGTTGCATTTTTTAGAATATTTAAGACTTTCAATTTCTAAGTACTTCTCTTCATAAGTTGGCTTTACATTAAAATAGCCCAATTTTATATACCATTTATTTATAGTGCTAAAACATGTGAGTTAAAAATGATTAAAATCGAAGCAGTATCTGTTTTTTTTGATAAACTTGCGATATAGTTTGATGAATGTATCAAATTATAGGATTAAGTAAAGTTTTTTCATAAGTAAGGTTAAGGTTAAAGTTGGAAAGAGAGGCTTCGGTCTCTCTTTTTAAAAACTCATTTTTCAAGCTTAGTTAGAAAATAATAAGTTTTTCATAGATTTTGGGTTAGGGTTAAGGTAAGAAAACGAGATTCATCAAATGCGATGGTCTCGTTTTTATTTATAGTGTGAGGATCTGTTATTTTGCAGCTTACTTTCGATGGGGAAAAATATGTTATTGAAATCTCGACTAATTTCAACTAAGTATTTTAATGTACTAGGAGGCTAAACAGATTTTCTTTATCTTTCATATCATCCTGTATATTAACTTATTAGTATTAATGTAATTGTTTTAAATTTTTTTAAGATAAAAATTTACGTTAATGATTGTTAACTCTATTGACTGACACCTATTTTTTTGATAAACTTGCAGTATAGTTTGATGAACGAATCTATTTCGTTGATTAAAGTATAGTTTTCATAAGTTGAGATTAAGGTTAAAGTAAAGTTAAAAAGAGAGGTTTCGACCTCTCTTTTTAAAGAATGATTAAAAAATGAAGAAAATTAGATCAATTAAAAAATAAGATTTTCATAATTTTGGGTTAGGGTTAAGGTTAGAAACGAAATTTATCAAACGAGATAGATTTCGTTTCTGTTTTTTTAAAACTATCCGTTTTAATATTTCGTATTCTAATATAAGAATGCTCATTAATTAGCTGCTATAAATCTAATTAATGAGCTTTTATTTATTTACATTCTCACTACTATTTTGTGCAATTGGTTACTTGTTTTTTACATTTTTAGTTCAAGTAGATGCGATTATTGTTTATTCTTTTAGCCATTTGTCCAGCCATTTGAAGAACTCCCTTTGCCACATAATTCCATTCTGCGGGCTCAAAACCCAATGATTCTCTTCAGGGAAGAAGAGGAACTCAGCGGGTAGATCTTTAATTTTTGCCGCATTAAAAGCTGCTATTCCTTGTGTGTAAGGAATTCTAAAATCGTTTCCTCCATGAATTACTAGAAGTGGCGTATCCCAGTTTTCCACAAATCGATGGGGCGAATATTGGTAGCTTTTATTAGGTTTCTCCCAATAGGGGCCTTTCAAATCCCAGTCTACAAAGAACATCTCTTCGGTTGTGGTGTACATCATATCCAGATTAAATATACCGCAATGAGAGATGAAAGCTTTGAATCGTTTGTTGTGATTTCCTGCCAACCAGAAAACAGAATAGCCGCCATAACTGGCTCCTACTGCACCTAATCGATCCTCATCAACAAACGGCTCTTTGGCCAATGCATCAATGGCTGAAAGGTAATCTTTCATGTTTTGGCCGCCATAATCACCACTTATTTGTTCATTCCATTCGGTTCCAAAGCCAGGCATTCCTCTTCGACTGGGTGCAACAACAATGTAATCGTTGGCAGCCATCATTTGAAAATTCCAGCGTGTGGACCAAAATTGATCCAAAGTACTTTGTGGTCCGCCTTGACAATAAAGAAGGGTTGGATACTTTTTGCTGGCATCAAAATTAGGAGGATAGATTACCCAAACTAACATCTGTTTTTTATCTGTAGTTGCAACCCATCTTTTTTCTACTTTGCCCATTGTGAGTTGATTCAATAGGGGCTGATTGATGTTGGACAAGTTAACTGTGGCATTCTCTCGCAAATCAATCCGATAAATCTCTCTAGGGCTACTCATGCTGGTATGTGTTGCTATAAGTGATTCGCCAGTATGTTGAACAACTGACAGATTATGAGTACCAGAAGTGGTTTTATCAATGCTACCAGTTACCAAATTCAACAGGTAAATTTGTTCAGTACCTTCTACACTTGAACTAAACCAGATGTAATCTCCGTTTTTGTCCCATACTATATTCCTGGCATTATGATCAAAGTTACGGGTGAGGTCAGTTATTTTACCCGAAGAGATCTCCAACACCATCAATCTAACTTTATCGGCTTCGTAGCCATCGCGTTCCATACTTTCAAAAGCCATACGCTTTCCATCGGATGAGAAAACGGGATTAACATCATATCCCATCATCCCTTTTGTGAGGTTGGTGGTTGTTTTATTGTCAAGATGGTAGAGGT